>NZ_JCANUT010000023.1:0-50929 GCF_059569095.1 Propionivibrio pelophilus DSM 12018
TGCCCGCTCGCCCTGCTCGGCAGCGCCTTCTATCCGGTTCTTGTCCATCGGCTCGCAGATTACGATCCACGCTTCCTTCCCACGCTCGGTCACCCTCACGCAGTTGCGCTTCACTTCGTTCGCTGTGATCAACTCACGACGGGACTTGCACCCGCAGGAGTGCGCCCGTGCCGGGCGCACATAAAAAAATCCCGCGCCAGTGTGGCACGGGATTGAAAGTCCCATCGTTGCGATGGGTCAGGGAGGGTCAAACATTGTCAGCGGGGGACGCTGAAGCAACGACTGCAGTATAGGTGTTCAGTCGCCGGCGCGTCTGTGGTGCGTGTTGCCGCTTTTCGTGACCGAATGTGACCGGTGGTTCAGTGCTGCGAACGACCGGATTTCTGTCTCCAGTGGCGTAGCGCAAACCACACGAGCGTGCATGGCACGGCAATGGCCAAGGCTTTCACCAGATCCAGGCGTCCCTCGCTGAGCAGATCCCAGGCGAGTACGCCAACAAAAATTCCGGTTCCTTCGGCGATCGGGATCCTCGTCGGGCGAAGTGCCATGGTGTTCAACCGTGTGTTTTTTCAGAGAAAAAAACAAGAATTGGAATGGGGGGGGCGGGGAGGGGGCGGGGAATGGAAAGGTCAGCGATCGTGAGCAGCACGTCGCGCAAAACAGCAGATATCTGAATGAGCAGCAGCATGCGGGAGCGTTCCACCGGTCTGATCATCAAGGCGCCGATCTTAGTACACGGCCTTGGGGGGGGTTTAGTACTTTCGTCAGGGTTGTGTGACGCTCTGTAACAGAGGCCAGCTCAGGGTGAAGCGTGCGCCGCCGAGTGGCGACTCGTCGGCAAAGGCGCTGCCGCCGTGCTGTTCGAGAACGAGGCGGACGATGGCCAGACCCAGTCCGTGGCCGCCGGTCGCGCGGTCACGCGAGCGGTCGAGCCGGGTGAAGGCGGTGAACACGCGCTGACGTTCGTCCGGAGGGATGCCGATTCCGTCGTCGTCGACGTGCACCCGGATATTCTTGCCGACGACCTCGGTGCTGACGACGATTCTGCTCCGCGTGTATTTGAGCGCGTTGCGCAGCAGGTTGGTTACCGCATACGGCATGCTCTTCAGATCGAGTTCCACTTTCTGGTCTTCCGGCAGGCTGCTGGTGTCGATCGAGATGTCGAGGTTACGGCCGAGAATGCGCACCGATTCGACTTCATCCGCCAGCCAGGAGGCGAAATCGACCGAGGTGAGGTGCGGCTGCGGCTGCTCCCGTTCGAAGCGCGAATAGGCCAGACTGGACTCGATGAGTTCGTCGAGTTCGTCGAGATCCTCCTCCATCATCTGCCAGAGCCGTTCCCGCTCATCCTTTTCCGGTGTTTCGGCCAGCATTTCGAGGGCGAAGCGCATGCGGGCGATCGGCGTCCGCAGTTCGTGCGAAATGGCGGACGAAAGCTCCTTCTGCGTGGCGATCAAACGCTGGATACGCTCGGCCATCCCGTTCAGGGTTTCGGTGAGCAGATCGAATGCGCTGCTTCTGGCCTCCGGCGCGCGTCGTTCGAAATTGCCCTCGCCGAGTGCACGTGCCGTCTTGCGCAAGGCCTCGAGGTCGCGCCAGACCGGGCGGACCCAGAACCAGACGGCGATGGCGAGGAACAGTCCGATCAGGCTCCAGGTGAGCAGCCGGATGCGCAATTCAAAGGGCAGCGTGCGCGGTTTTTCGGGGTTGCCGTCGGGACGGATCGGCCCGACGACGAGAATCTGCGGGGTCTGCTTCAGGCGGTGGTAGATGATATCGCCTTCGGAGTCGACCACCAGTTCGCCGGCATCGAGCTTTTCTGCCTGCTTGGGTTTGAGCTTGAGGGTCCAGCGCTCGACGATGTCGATCTTGTAGGCGAACTTGGAGTCCAGTTCCTTGATGATATCGGTCCACTCGCCGCGTGGCTTGCGGAACAGCGCATCCTCGACGAGCACGATCGTGCCTTGCATGAAGCGGCTGGTGTAGTCGTCGGTGATGCCCTTCAGGGCGGACGAGATGACGAAGTCGGCGACGAAGGCGATGACCACGAACGAGCCCATCACCAGCAGGTAAAAGCTCAGGAACAGGCGCGACAGGCTGTAGCCGCCGCGCCAGGGCGAGTGCTTGTTGCGCCCGAGAATGCTCAGCAGGCTGCTTTTGCTGTCGCTCGTGTTATTGCCAGTCATGCTTGCTGAACAGGTAGCCCTTGCCGCGAACGGTCTTGATACGCGTCGGATTCTCGGGGTCGTCGCCCAGCTTGCGCCGCAAGCGGGAGATGCGTGCATCGATGGAGCGGTCGAGCCCGTCGAAACCGATGCCGCGCAACTGTTGCAGGAGATCGTCGCGCGACAGGATGTTTCCGGCATGCTTGGCCAGCAGCCAGAGCAGGTCGAATTCCGCGGTCGTCAGGTCGATGATTTCGTCGCCGAGATAGGTGCTGCGCGTTGCCTGGCTGATGCGGAAGTTGCCGAAGGAGAGTTCCGCACTGTCGCCGCTCTCGCTTTGTTCTTCCGCAGGGGCGGCGCCGGGCGTGCGTCGGAGCAGGGCCTTGATCCGCGCGAGAAGCAGGCGGGGCTGGACCGGCTTGGATAGGTAATCGTCGGCGCCGAGTTCGAGGCCGAGAATCTGGTCGAGGTCCTCGTCGCGAGCGGTGAGCATCAGGATAACGCCCAGGTATTTGTCGCGGACGGCCCGACAGACCTCGAATCCGTCCTTGCCGGGAAGCATGATGTCGAGGATGACGAGGTCCGGATTGTCGTTCAGGATCCGCGTCTCGGCCGTATCGCCGCGCGCCTCGATGGTGACCTCGAAATCGTTCTTCTGCAGGTATTCAGCGGTCAGTTTGGCCAGGCGGTCATCGTCCTCGACCAGCAGGATGCGTGTTTTCATGGCGTTGTGATGACGTTCCGAAAAATGGTTCGACAAGATGATACTCGATGAATCGCATCGTACTTCGAATGCGCAGAGAAAACTGGTTGGGCGCTGATAGAATCCTCTGCGTTTTTTTCTGGATTTCCATCATGCGCATTTCCCCTCGGATGGTTTTCGGTGCACTGGCCGTTGTTTCTCTCGGGTTGCTCGGGGCCGGTTTGACACTTGGTGAGTGGTTCCGGCTGCAGCCGTGCTATTGGTGCAATTTCCAGCGGCTGATTTACCTCGTTCTGGCATTCGTCGGTGTGTGCGGCGTTTTGAAACCCGATTGGGCGAAAACGTGGAGCGTGCTGGCGGTTGTTGTCGCCGTTGGCGGCGTCCTCTCCGCCGGCAAGCAAAGCTGGATGCAGTTCGCGCCCGAGGATGCGATCGAATGCGGCTTCGGTGATCCGACCCTCGTCGAGCGGATCGTCGACTGGCTGGGCAACGTGTGGCCGTCGATGTTCATGGTTACCGGGCTGTGCAAGGAAAAGGACTGGGTTTTCCTCGGCCTGTCATTGGCCAACTGGTCGATGCTGTGCTTTCTTCTTCTGGCGGCCTTCTTTGTGTGGTTCCTGCGGGCACGGTGCGCCGACGGCGGGCGATTGAAGTAGCAGGTAGCGCGCCGGTCGGTGCATCGTAATGGTGCGCCGGCCGTTGCGCTGTGGTGCATTCGTCGAGCCCGCTCCCGGATGTCCGGGATAAGCCTGTGAAAATGGTCGGGCGCGTTGTTTGCGTCGCGATGCCTTGGGGTTCGTTCCCCGTTGTCTCGCTGTGGTTCGTAAACCGTTGATTCGGTATCATACGCAGCTTTTCTTGGTGCCTGTTTTTCCCTCCGGGAGATCTTTGATGAAAACTACCATTGCGGCAAAGCTTCGTCGGCTCGTGGTGATGTCTGCTTGTGTTCTGGCAGCCGGCGGCGCGACCGCACAGGATGCCGGTGTTCTCAATATCTACAACTGGGCGGATTACATCGCGCCGGACACGGTCAAGAACTTCGAGAAAGAAACAGGCATCAAGGTCCGCTACGACTTGTTCGACAGCAACGAATCGTTGCATGCCAAGCTGGTGGCCGGTAATTCCGGTTACGACATCGTCGTTCCCGGCTCGCATTTCGCCAAGCAGCAGATTGCGGCGGGCCTGTTGCAGAAGCTCGACAAAAGCAAGCTGCCGAACCTGAAGAACCTGGATCCGGCGATTCAGGCGCAGCTCGCGAAGATGGATCCGGGCAACGACTATCTCGTCGACTGGCTGTGGGGCTATACCACGGTCGGGGTTAACGTGGATAAGGTCAAGCAGGCACTCGGTGGCGGGGAGCTGCCGGAAAATGCCTGGGATCTGCTCTTCAAGCCCGACTATGCCAGCAAGTTGAAGAAGTGCGGCGTCGCCTTCCTCGACTCGGCCTCGGAGGTGATGCCGATCGCGTTGCATTACATCGGCAAGGATCCGTACAGCAAGGACAAGGCGGATTATGCCGCGGCGGAAAAGATGCTCAAGACGATCCGTCCGCACGTGACGCGCTTCGTCGGTTCGGGATCCGACTACATCGACCAGCTGGCCAAGGGGCGCATCTGCGCCGTGCTCGGCTGGTCCGGAGACATCATGATTGCCTCCAACCGTGCCGTCGAGAACAAGACCCAGCAGAACATCAAGGTGCTGGTGCCGAAGAGTGGCGGATTGCTGTTCTTCGACGTGATGGCGATCCCCAAGGATGCGAAGAACGTCGAGAACGCGCACAAGTGGATCGACTACATCATGCGCCCCGAGGTGCATGCCAGCCTGACGAACACCGTTTTCTTCGCCAATCCCAACAAGGCGTCCTTGCCGCACGTCAAGCCGGAAATTGCCAGGAACGAGGCGGTGTTCCCTGCGGCGAGCGTGCTCGAGTCGATGCTCGCTCCCGGTGTGCCGGATCAGGCGACGCGCCGGCTGATCACCCGTACCTTCACCAACTTCAAGGCCAATCGTTAGCACGGCAATGAGTACTCCGTTTCCCATTCCCGACGATCCCGGCTTTCTCCAGATCAAGGAGGTCGTGAAAGATTTCGGCGCGGTCAGGGCGGTAGATTCCGTCAGCCTCGATATCGCCCGCGGCGAGATTTTTGCCCTTCTCGGGTCGTCCGGGTGTGGCAAGACGACGCTGCTTCGGATGCTGGCGGGGTTCGAAACGCCGACCTCCGGGAAAATCATCCTGAACGGCCATGATCTTTCCGGACTGGAGCCGTATCGCCGGCCGATCAACATGATGTTCCAGTCGTACGCGTTGTTTCCGCACCTCTCGGTATGGGACAACATCGCGTTCGGCCTGCGGCGCGACGGCTTGCCGAAGGATGAAATCGCCGGGCGCGTGGAGAGCATGCTGCGGCTTGTCAAGCTGGAAAAGTTCGGCAAGCGTAAGCCGCATCAGCTTTCCGGCGGCCAGCAGCAACGCGTTGCCCTCGCGCGCAGCCTCGTCAAGCGGCCGCAGCTGCTGTTGCTCGATGAGCCACTGGGGGCGCTCGACAAGAAACTGCGGGAAGAAACACAGATCGAACTGGTCAACATCATCAAGGACGTCGGCGTGACCTGCGTCATGGTGACGCACGATCAGGAAGAAGCGATGACCATGGCCGACCGGATCGGCGTGATGGACGAGGGGCTGCTGTTGCAGGTCGATGTGCCGAACGAACTCTACGAGACGCCGAACAGTCGTTTCGTCGCGGACTTCATCGGCAACGTCAACCTGATGGAGGGGGTCGTCATCGACGATCAGCCGAGTTCGGTCACCATCGAATGTGCCGACTGCGTGCACTACGTCGGTCACGGCATCACGGGCCACGTCGGCTTGCCGGTTACGGTCGCGCTGCGGCCGGAAAAGATCTACCTGAGCCGCGAAGAGCCCGAAGGCGAACACAATCGCGTGCAGGGGGTCGTCGAGGAAATGTCCTACTTCGGCAGCTACAGCGTGTATTTCCTGCGACTTCCCAGCGGAGCCAAGCTCAAGGTCAGCGAAGAGAACGATCAGCGTCATCGCGAAAGCAAGCCGACCTGGGACGATACGGTCTGGGCCAGCTGGCCGCCATCGGCGCAAGTCGTGCTGACGCATTAAGGGAGGTGCCGGCATGCCCTTTCTGACGGGTTCCTGGCGGCCGCGCTCGCGGGTCGCGGTGATCGGCATCCCCTTCTTCTGGCTGTCGATCTTTTTCCTGCTGCCCTTCCTGCTCGTCTTCCGCATCAGTCTGGCGCAGATGGACGGGGCGCTGATCACGCCGTTGCTGACGCTGTCGGACGGGGTGCTGACCCTGCAGCTCCACCTCGCCAGTCTCATTCAACTGGTTACCGATGATCTGTACGTCGCGACGTATTTCGTCTCGGTCAAGTATGCGCTCGTCACCGCGAGCTTTTGCCTGCTGATCGGCTATCCCTTCGCCTACTTCATGGCGCGCAGCGAGCGGCGCTGGCAGCCGGCGTTGCTGATGGGCGTCATGCTGCCGTTCTGGACCAGCTTTTTGATCCGCGTTTACGCGTGGAAGAGCCTGCTGGAGCCGAACGGCTGGGTCGGGGCGCCGATTCACGCGCTGGGGATCGACGAGGTGCTCGCCTTCCTCGGGATGATTCCGTCACCCGACCAGCTGATGTACAGCCCGTTCAGCCTCGTTCTCGGCATGGTTTATACCTATCTGCCGTTCATGGTGCTGCCGCTGTACGCCACCCTGTCGAGGATGGACCTGCGCCTGATCGAGGCCGCGCAGGATCTCGGGGCGACGCCGTGGCAAGCCTTCTGGCGCATCACCGTGCCGCTGTCGCGTTCCGGCATCGTTGCGGGATTCATGCTGGTGTTCATCCCCTGTGTCGGCGAGTATGTGATTCCGGAGCTGCTCGGCGGCCCGGAGACCTTGATGATCGGCCGTGTGCTGTGGGACGAGTTCTTTTCCAACAACGACTGGCCGATGGCCTCCATGGTCGCCGTGGTGATGATCCTCGTCATCATCGTGCCGCTGGCCATCTTCGGCCGCAACCAGGTACAGGCGCAGGAGGGATGATGCGATCGGACAAGAAATCCCGCCTGTTTTCCCGGTTCTGGATGGTCGCGGTCTTCGGCTTCCTCTACCTGCCGATCGTGTCGCTCGTCGTCTACAGTTTTACGGAGTCGAGCGTCCCGAACGTCTGGGGCGGATTCAGCCTGCGCTGGTACCGGGCGCTCCTCGTTGATAGCGATCTGAAGGAAAGCCTCTGGCTGTCCCTGAAGATCGCGACCTCGACGGCGACTGCCGCGGTGATCCTCGGCAGCCTCGCAGCCGCCTCGCTGCACCGCTATCCGCGCTTTTTCGGGCGCACCTTCTTTTCCGGCATGGTCAGCGCACCGCTGGTCATGCCGGAGGTCATCGTCGGCCTGTCGTTGCTGCTGATGCTCGTTTCGATGCAGCGGTTGCTCGGCGTGCCGGACCGCGGGATGGTCACCATCTGGCTGGGGCATCTGCTGGTCGGCATGGCCTACGCCACGGTGGTCATTCAGGCGCGTCTGCGCGACCTCAATCCGCAACTCGAGGAAGCGGCCCAGGATCTCGGCGCGAAGCCCTGGCAGGTATTTTTTCTGGTGACGATCCCGATGATTGCGCAGGCGCTGCTTTCCGCCTGGCTGCTGACCTTCACCCTGTCGCTCGATGACGTGGTGTTGTCCGCATTCCTGTCCGGGCCCGGCTCGACGACCATGCCGCTGGTGATTTTCTCGCGGGCGCGGCTCGGGCTGAATCCGTCGGTCAATGCGATCGCAACGGTCGTCGTGGTCATCGTGGCCATCGGGGTGACGATCGCCAGCTACGTTCTGGCGAAACAGGAACGCAGACGATCTCTGGAGGCTGCGGCCGCGCAGCGCCCCGGTTGATCGAATGAAGACCGAGGGCGTTACCGTTGCGGTTGGCCCGTAATTTTCAACAACGCAGATACGACTTGAGGAGGGGAGATGGCGCTGTTTCTGAACGAGGACGATGTCCGCCAACTGTTAACCATGCCGATGACCATCGATGCGGTCGAGGAGGCGCACCGCGAGCTTGCGCACAACCGGGCGATCGACATCCCCCGACAGCGCACCCGTCTGCCGCAGACGGCTCTGCACATCCTGCAAGGCGCGCTGCCCGGCCGCGACGCGATCGGTTACAAGGCGTACACCAGCAACCGCTCCGGCATCCGTTTCCTGGTCCACGTCTTCAGCGCGGCCAGTGGCTCGCTGCGTGTGGTGATGCAGGCCGATTACCTCGGCATGATGCGTACCGGCGCGGCTTCGGGCGTGGCGACCAAGTGGCTGGCCCGCCCGGACGCCGAGGTCCTTGGCGTCTTTGGCGCTGGCTGGCAGGCGGAGGGCAACATCGAGGCTGTCGCCGCTGTGCGCAAACTGAGCAAGGTAAAGGTGTTCGCGCGCAACGCGGAACGCCTCGCGGCGTTCTGCGCCCGGATGTCGGACCGTCTCGAAATCGACGTCGTTCCGGCAGCGTCGGCCGAAGACACAGTGCGTGGCAGCGATATCGTCAGCACCATCACCACGGCCAGTTCGCCGTTGTTCGATGCCGCCTGGTTGTCGCCCGGAACGCACATCAATGCCGCCGGATCGAATTCGCTGATTCGCCGTGAAGTCGGCGAGGATGTGCTCAAAATCTGCAAGCCGATCGTAGTCGATAGCGTCGATACGGCGCTCAAGGAAGCGGGCGACCTGCTGCCGGTGCTGGAGAAGGGCCGTCTCAATGAGCGCCAGCTGGTCGAGCTCGGCGACGTGATCGTCGGCAGCCATCCCGGCCGCGCGAAGCCCGAAGACATTACCCTCTTCGAATCGCAGGGCATGGCGATTCAGGACATTGCCGTCGCGGTGCGCCTTGAGGCGCTCGCTCGCGAGCAGGGGATGGGGGTCGAGTTGCCTTATGGTGATTAGGGCGATTAAGAAACGGGCAAGCGCCTGCGCTGACGATTGACGGCGCGCGCGTCTTGCCATGACAATGCGCCACGGTCCCGCAGCAGGAAATGGCGGGGTAACCGACTTTACACGAATTCATCGACGGGGGAGTTTGTGGCCAGGGGACTGAGCGAAGCGCTCGAAATTGCCGTGCGGACCGATCCGGGGCTGGTTCGCGGGCTCAATGAAGATTCCGTCTTCGCCAATCCTGTTCGCGGCCTGGTGATCCTGGCCGACGGAATGGGCGGCTACAACGCCGGTGAGGTCGCCAGCGGAATGGCGACTTCGTTTCTGGCCTCGGCGCTCGAAACCTCGTTTTTTGACACGCCGTCCGCTGCCGGGAGCGGAGTGAATGCTCCGGCGTTTGCCAGTACCTGCCTACGGGAAAGCATCGAGAAGGCGAATACGGCAATCTACAACGCGGCAAGCTGCGAGCCTGACTTTGCCGGGATGGGGACGACGCTGGTGAGCGCGCTCTTCCATGACGGCCGCGTGACCGTGGCGCATGTCGGCGATTCGCGACTGTATCGCCTGCGCGACGAGGCGCTCTGCGTGATGACCCGCGATCATTCACTGCTGCAGCAGCAGATCGACTGCGGAATGATTACGCCGGAAGAGGCTCGCTTTTCCCAAAACAAGAATCTGGTGACACGGGCCCTGGGCGTCGATCCGGCGGTCGATCCCGAGATCAACGAATTCCCGGTGCTTCCGGGCGACCTCTACCTGTTCTGCTCCGACGGCCTGAACGACATGCTGCCGGACGAAGAGATAGCCCTGGCGCTGCAGATGCTCTCGGCCAATCCGGAACTGGCGGCCACGCAACTCGTTCAGATGGCCAACGACAACGGCGGGCGGGACAACGTGTCGGTCGTCGTCGTCAAGGTCCTGCAGCCGTTTTGAGGAACAGGTGAAAAAACAATGGCAAAACTGATTTTGAGCATGGACGGCCTGGTTCTCAAGGAGATCACGCTGACCAAGGAACGGACCACCATCGGCCGGCGCCCGAGTAATGACATTCAGATTGACAACCTGGCGATCAGCGGCGAGCATGCCGCGGTGGTGACCATCCTCAACGATTCCTTCCTCGAGGATCTGAACAGTACCAACGGCACGCTGGTGAACGGGCAGCCGGTGAAGAAACATTTCCTGAAGAACGGCGATGTTGTCGAACTCGGCAAATACAAGCTCAAATACATCGCCGAGCAAGCCACGTCCACCGCGGAAGCGGATTTCGAGAAGACCATGGTGCTGCGCCCGGGCGAGGGGCGTCCGGTGCCAACGATCGTTGCGGAGTCAAGCAGCTCGGGAGGCCACACGTCGTCGGCGCCGCCGGCAACCCCATCGGCCGTTGGCGCGATTCAGGTGCTCAACGGCGCCAATGCCGGGCGTGAGCTCGAATTGACCAAATCGTTGACGACCCTGGGCAAACCCGGTGTCCAGGTGGCAGTGATCGCCCGGCGCCCGCAAGGGTATTTCATCACCCACGTGGAAGGGCCGACCTATCCCTCCGTGAATGGCCAGCAGCTTGGTACGCAGGCGCATCCGCTGGCGGATCACGACGTGATTCAGATTGCCGGCATAAAGATGGAGTTCTTCCTGAAAAGTTGAGGGGTGGTCGGGGATTCCTGCCGTTCCGGCTGTGAAATAGTTCCTGTAGCCTCGGCAACTGATGGGCTAGGATTTTCCACATCATAATCGGGGGGTAATCGGGAAACGATGAAAGTCCGGGTCCTTGGGTGCAGTGGTGGTATTGGTGGCATTGGCGGCGGAAACTGGCGAACCACATCGTTCCTGGTCGACGACGATATTCTGATCGACGCCGGGACGGGGCTTGCCGAATTGTCGCTGCCGGAACTGGCGGCGATAGATCACGTTTTCATTACCCACTCGCATCTCGACCATATCGCGGCACTGCCGCTGATGATCGATGCCGTGGCTGACCTCAGGAAAACTCCGGTGACCGTGCATGCGCTGGCCGCGACGCTCGAGACGATCCGCAGCCACGTCTTCAACTGGGCGATCTGGCCGGACTTCAGCGAAATATCGGTTCGCGACCGGCAGATCCTGCAGTATCGGCCGATTACGGTTGGACAGACTACGGTGCTGGCGGGGCGCAACATTACCGCCTTGCCGGCGGAGCATACGGTTCCTGCGGTCGGGTATCACCTTGATTCGGGGCAAGGAAGCCTGGTATTTACCGGGGATACGACGGTTAACGAGCAGCTCTGGCCGATCGTTAACCGGATCACCAATCTACGCTATCTGCTTGTCGAAGCGGCTTTCTCCGACAGCGAAGAGATCCTGGCACGTGTTTCAAAACATCTGAGCCCGCGCTTGCTGCGTGCTGAACTGGCCAAACTGGTTTCACCCGTCGAGGTTCTTGTGACGCACCTGAAGCCCGGACAGGCGGCGGCGATCATCGACGAGATTGCCGATGGTGCCGGCAAGCGTCCGGGAATATTGCGGGATGGGCAGGTCTTTGAGTTTTAGGATGCCGGGAATGCGCCAGCCGTTCTTTTTCCGGTTCGCGCGGAGCTTTTGTCCGTGAGTGTTTCTGCCGATCTCTCCCAACGCTACGAGCAACTCAATGAAATCGGTGCGTCGCTGTCGAACGAGCAGAACATCGGACGGCTGCTCGAAAGCATCCTGCTGGCCGCGAAGGCCATCACGCGCGCCGATGGCGGCACCTTGTACCGTGTCAGCGAAGACCGCCAGTCGTTGCGTTTCGAGATTGTCCGGACCGATTCGTTGAAGCTGGCTTTCGGCGGGGGGGCCGGCGAGCCGATCTCGGCGCGATTCCCCGACCTGCCGCTTTTCCACGCGGATGGTGCGCCGAATACCCACCTCGTGGCGGCGTATTGCGCACTCCAGGCGCGTACCGTCAGCGTTGCCGACGCCTACACGGAGGCAGGGTTCGATTTTTCCGGGACGTGCAGTTTTGATCAGGTCACCGGCTATCGTTCGCAGTCGTTCCTGACCGTGCCGATGAAGAATCACGAGAACGAGGTCATCGGCGTTCTGCAGTTGATCAACGCGATCGATCCGGTGACCGGCGCGGTGTGCGCCTTCTCTGATAGCGACCGGCGCCTCGCCGAGTCGCTGGCTTCGCAGGCGGCGGTGGCGCTGACCAATCGCCTGCTCGTCGGACAGCTGGAGCGGCTTTTCGAGTCGTTCATTTCGCTGATCAACCTGGCGATCGACGAGAAGTCCCCCTACACCGGCGGGCATTGCCAGCGCGTTCCAGCGCTGACCATGATGCTCGCAGACGCCGTCTCGGCGGTGCGCAGCGGGCCGCTGGCCGACTTCGTCATGACCGACAAGGATCGCTACGAGCTGAAGATCGCCGGTTTGCTGCACGACTGCGGCAAGATCACCACGCCGGTGCACATCGTGGACAAGGCGACCAAGCTGCAGACGATCTTCGATCGCATCGAGCTGATCGATACCCGCTTCGAGGTCGTTCGCCGGGATGCCGAAACAGCAATGCTGCGGGCTGTTCTCGCCGGCGCCGACAAGACCGTGGCCGAACGCGAATTCGGCGAAATACTGCAACGGATCGCCGAAGACCGCGCCTTTCTATGGCAGGTCAACAAGGGTAGCGAAGCCATGCGGCCGGAAGATCAGGTGCCTGTGCGACAGATTTCGCGGCGCTACCGCTGGGTCAATCCGGAGGGCGAGGAGGTTGATTTCCTGACCGACGACGAGATCGAGAACCTGACTATCCGCTACGGAACACTGACACGGACGGAGCGCGAGACGGTCAACCATCATATCGTCGCGACCAACAGGATGCTCGAGTCGCTGCCGTGGCCGATGCATCTCCGGAACGTTCCGGAGTATGCCGGCGGCCATCATGAGCGGGTCGATGGCCGGGGTTACCCGAAGGGCTTGACCGGGGCGCAGATGTCGTTGCCGGCGCGGATCATGGCGGTTGCCGACATCTTCGAGGCTCTCACGGCCCGTGACCGCCCGTACAAGCCCGGGATGAAACTTTCGGAGGCGATGCACGTGCTGGAAAACCTGAGCCGCAACGGGCACATCGACCGCGACGTATATGACGTCTTCGTCGCGCAGAAGATCCACTTGAAGTACGCTTGGCAACATCTTGATTCCGACCAGATCGACCTCTTCGGCTGAAAGTCCGTGGTAGCGGTGACGCGGTAGAATTGTGATTTTTTCGCAGGCAGGCTCATGTATCTGATCGCTCCCAGCATCCTTTCCGCCGATTTCACCCGGCTCGGCGAAGAAGTGGTCGACGTCATCGCCTCAGGCGCCGACTGGATCCATTTCGACGTGATGGACAACCACTACGTCCCCAACATGACCATCGGTCCGATGGTCTGCAAGGCGATTCGTCCGCTGACCCAAGCGGTGATCGATGTGCACCTGATGGCCAAGCCGGTGGATAAATTGATCGTCGATTTCGCCAAAGCCGGGGCGAACGTCATCACCTTCCACCCGGAAGCCTCGGATCATGTCGACCGCAGTCTGTCGATCATTCGCGAACACGGCTGCCAGGCCGGTCTGGTGTTCAATCCGGCGACGCCGCTGCACTACATGGATTACGTGATGGACAAGCTCGACCTCGTCCTGCTGATGGGGGTCAATCCCGGCTTCGGCGGTCAGAAGTTCATCCCGTCGACGCTGACCAAGCTGCAGGAAGCGCGGGCGCGGATCAAGGAGTACGAGCTGGAAAGCGGTCGCCGGATCCGCATCGAGATCGACGGCGGGGTCAAGGTGGACAACATCGCCGCGATCGCGCTGGCCGGCGCGGATACCTTCGTCGCCGGTTCGGCCATTTACGAAGCCGGTCAGGAGGACGGCCCGCACCGTTACGATTCGGTGATCGCCGCCATGCGCGCGCAACTGGCGCGGGTGTGACATGCCGGAGGCGACGTTGCCCGGCGATCAGCCTGGCCGTCACCTCCTTACCGGGGCAAGGTCGCCCGACGTAGCGTCAGCCTGGTTCGTGCTCTTGCACCGAACTGCAGGAATCCGGTTGCAATAAAGGGAGTTTTCTATGGACCTGTCTGGCCCGAACACGATGGAACTCGTGGCAACCGTAGTATTCGCGATCGCCGTGGCGCATACCTTCTCGACGAAGATCTTTGCCCGCATGGCGCGCGTCCAGCCGCAGCATGCCGGTTTGTGGCACTTGCTCGGCGAAGTCGAGGTCGTTTTCGGCTTCTGGGCATTCATGCTGATGGCGACGCTGTACATCACCCTCGATTCGAGCACGGTGATCAAGTACCTCGATGGGCTCAATTACACCGAGCCACTCTTCGTGCTGGCGATCATGGTCATCGCATCGACGCGTCCGGTATTGAGCGCCGTGGCGTCCTTCGTCAAAGGTGTGGCCCGGCTGATGCCGATACCGAAGGAGCAGGCGTTCTATTTCCTCTGCCTGAGTCTGGTTCCGCTGTTCGGCTCGTTCATCACCGAGCCTGGCGCGATGACGTTGGCGGCCCTGCTTCTGCGCGACGTGTATTTCAAGAGCACGCTGACCGAGCGGATGAAATACGCCACCCTGGCCGTGCTGTTCGTCAATATCTCCATCGGCGGAACCTTGACAAATTTCGCGGCGCCGCCGGTGTTGATGGTGGCCGCCAAGTGGGATTGGAGCACGCTGTTCATGCTCACGCATTTCGGCTGGCGCGCGGCCATTGCCGTATTGATCAATGCGGCGGGCATTACCTGGCTGTTCCGGGAGGAGTTGCTGGTCAAGGCGCGGATCAAGGCGGACGAGGAGAGAGTTGCTCCGCCAATGGTGGTGAGCGCGATCCACATCCTGTTCATGGTCGGCGTGGTGTTCTTTTCGCATCACCCGGTGATCTTCCTCGGCATCTTCCTGTTGTTCCTCGGCTTTACGGAAGCGTACAAGCGCCACCAGCACGAGAAGCTCTTCCTGCGCGAAGCCCTGCTGGTCTCGTTCTTCCTTGCCGGTCTCGTGACGCTCGGCGGTTTGCAGAAATGGTGGCTGGAGCAGGTGCTGGGCGACATGTCGCCGACGCTGATCTACTTCATTTCGACCGGCCTGACGGCGATTACCGACAACGCGGCGCTGACCTACCTGGGGTCGCTGGTGTCGGGGGGCAGTGAGCAGTTCAAGTATGCCCTCGTCGCCGGGGCGGTTACGGGCGGCGGCCTGACGGTCATCGCTAACGCACCGAATCCGGCGGGCCTCTCGATCCTGAAAGATTCGTTCCGCGACCAGGCCGTGAGCCCGGTGCGGTTGTTTCTGCATGCGCTGCCGCCGACCGGCATGGCGATGCTTGCGTTCTTGATCCGCTAGGTCGCCTACCCCCTTGAAGGGCTTCTGTATGCACACATCGTGATGGCAACGGACTTGTGTAAATGCTGTAGCCCTTGAAGTGCGAGGAGTCAATGCGTAGGGCATTCATGCGATCGCCCTGCATGGAAGCGCTTGCTTCCTGCCGTTCATGTTGATTCAGCGTAACATTCGCTGCTTCGTCACCATTTCGGCGCCCGATTCGCCGCTTTTGTCCCCCATGTTTTCCGTATTTGCGAAGCGGTTCTTCGTCCTTTTTTCCGGTTTGTTCATCATGGCTTTCGGCGTTGCCCTTTCGGTCAAGGCCAACCTGGGCACCTCGCCGATTTCCAGCCTGCCTTATGTGCTCAGCCTCATCTTCCCGTGGTCGATGGGGGTGTTTACGATGGTCATGAACTTGCTGCTGGTCTTCTCGCAGGTCTTTTTGCTCAAGCGTGACTTCCGCCTGACGCAACTTCTCCAGATTCCAATTGTGTTGCTGTTCAGCTTGTTTACCGACTGGACTCTGGCGCTGGTTTCAGCACGTCACTACGTCACCGGATATCCGCAGCAAATGGCGTTGTGCCTCTTCAGTGCCCTGGTCATTGCCTTTGGCGTGTGTCTGGAAATCAAGGCGAAGCTGTCGTACATGGCCGGGGAGGGAGTCGTTGTCGCGGTCGTTCGCGTGTTCAAACGCGAATTCGGCAAGGTCAAGATCGGCCTCGACTGCACGTTGGTATTGCTTGCGCTTGTTTGTTCGCTGACCATGCTGCGCGAGGTGCGTGGTATCCGCGAGGGGACGGTGTTGGCGGCGCTTCTGGTCGGGTTCTTCATCAGGCTGTTCAATCGCCATCTGAAATTCGTCGATACCTGGGTCGGTACCAGCGTCCCGGCGAGTGAGAAGGAAGCGCAGCCGGTGGCCGTTGAGAAATTTGTCGTGACCATCGCCCGGGAATACGGTAGCGGAGGTCACGCGATCGGGGAAATTGTCGCGCGAAAACTGGGTGTCCCGTTTTACGACAAGGAACTGGTCGCGTTGTCTGCCGCCGAGGCACGGCTGTCTCCTGACTATGTCGAAGCGCACGAGCAAAAGCTGACGAGCGGGTGGCTGTACGAGTTGTACAGCCAGAACTACGCGTATGCCGATGGAGAGACTCCGCCGCTCGACGCGTTGTTCCTGGCTCAGGCGAAGGTTGTGCATGAGCTTGCGGAAAAAGAGTCGTGCGTCATCGTCGGGCGCAACGCCGAATCGATTTTGCGTGGGCGCCCCAACTGTCTGAGCGTTTTCATCCACGCCGCCCGTCCGGCGCGGATCGAACGAATCATCGGCGATTACGGTATCGAGCGTGCGCAGGCGGAGCGGGAACTGGATACCCGCGACCGGGAACGTGCGAATTACTGCGAGCATTTCACACACCAGAAATGGGGCGTGATGGGAAGCTACGACCTCTCCATCGACAGTTCGCGGTTCGGCATCGAAGGTTCAGCCGATCTTGTGGTCGCGGCGGTGCGTGCCAACGCGCCAGCGGTCGTCCGTTGAGGAATGCCGGATACCCGTGGCTATAATCGCCTGGTCATTGATCAATGATTTTTTGACGACGCAGAAGGAAACATGAAATCACTCAATTTTATCGGCGGTGAAAAAGGTGGCGTAGGCAAGTCGGTTGCAGCCCGTGTCCTGGCGCAATACTTCATCGATCGCGAACGTCCGTTCACGGGCTTCGATACCGATCGCTCGCATACATCCTTAACCCGCTTCTATGCAGACTATGCCTCTCCCATCGTCGTTGATAGCTACGACGGGCTGGATCAGGTCGTCAGCGTTTTTGAGAGTGAGGCAGCAGACGGAAAACAGGCGAGCGTGATTGTTGACCTTGCCGCGCAAACGGCTGCGCCGTTGGCGCGCTGGATCAAGGATTCCGACCTCGTCGCGCTGCTCGCGGAGATGGATGTGGCAGTCAATTTCTGGCATCTGGCCGATGCCGGAAAAGATTCAGTCGACTTGCTGGACCGTCTTCTTGCTTCCTATGGAGAAGGACCGAATTATTTTGTGGTGAAGAACGAGGGGCGTGGTTCCGATTTCACGTTGCTGAAGCGCCAGCGCGTGAAGACCTGGCTGAAGTCCGTTTACTCCACCTTCGACACGCTGCCGCTTTAAGCACATAAACCGCCGGGATTCGTCATCCCGGCGTAGACCAAAAACCAGAAAATTCAACGAACCGGACCCCGACCCCCGCCGGGTTGACTGCTTCTTCAGCGCTTCTCTCTTTCTCTGGCAGCCGGCTCCAACGCGCCGCGCGACTTCGTTCCCTCTTGTATCGCCGCCGGCCAGGCAGATGTGGCTGTCCCGCGAACAATCCTGAAAACGAAATCTATCGATTGGAAGAAATAATCGATTGGACGCTATGGGTCATTGTTCCGATGATGCCTCACAAGCGGTTCGAGCCAAGGAGTTCGATACCGTAATAACCATATACAGGAGGTTCCGATGAAGCTACTCAATGCAGCCGTTGCCACGCTTGCTGTGACTTTTTGCGCAGCGCCTTCCTTTGCGGCGGATGATTCGTATCCCGAAAAGGACATCAACTTGATCGTCGGATTCGCGGCCGGAGGGGGGACCGATACCTTGGCGCGGTTGATTTCTCCGTATGTCGAGAAGAATCTGAAGGGGGCGAAGATCGTCGTGAAGAATGTGCCGGGGGCCGGCGGGTTGATTGGCACCACGCAAGTCGCGAAGGCAAAACCCGACGGCTACACGATTGGTTTGTTTACCTTGCCGGGAACGGTAGCACGGACCCACGATAGGAAGACGGAGTATGGTGTCGGCAGCTTCACCTACATCGCGAACATCGTGAATGACCCAAGCGTCATCGTCGTTAACAAGGCATCGAACGCCAATTCGCTTGCGGACCTCGTGAAGCAGGGCAAGCAAAGTCCCAATGGCGTGACGGTCGCGGTATCGACCATGGGCGGGGATGACCAGTTCGTCATGATGGCGCTGGGAGAGCAGAGCGGGATTCGCATCGACTATGTGCCGTTCAAGGGAACGGCCCCGGCCCGGAGCGCCCTGATGGGAGGACACGTGGATTCATCGGCGATGAACCTCAGCGAGGTGATCGGTTTCGAGGACGAATTGAAAACGCTTTGCGTGGCACAGAAGGAACGTTCACCGCTTGCACCGAATATTCCGACAGCCAAGGAGCAAGGATTCGATATCAAGATGGGAACCACGCGCGGCTTCGTTGCGCCGGCGGGGCTGCCCGATGCCGTGCGTGAGAAACTGATCGCCGCGTTCAAGGCGGCTTATGACAATCCGGAGTTCCAGAAGGCGATGAAGGCGACAGGTGCACAGCTCGAGTACGTCGGTGGCAAGGACTACGAGGAGCAGACGAAGCAGCAGGACGCGATTGCCAAGAAAGTATGGGAAACCAACCCCTGGAGCAAATAAGCCTAGCATTTTCGGTCGGCTGGATGCTGGATTCAATGCGTCTGTCGTGGGTCCCCTCGACGGGCAAGGGATGAATCGCCACGGCGAGCCAGCACACCGGGCACCGAACAGTCTTCAAAAAGACTGAATAACAATAAAGCGCTATTTGATGGCCTCGACTGCAATCGAGTCGGGTGCTTTACAAAGTCTGAGTCTGGAAAACATGGAGGGGCAACGTATGAAATCCAACACGTACCGGTTGGCGACGAGTCTCGTACTCGCCTTGGCATTGGCACCGCTCGCGGCACGCGCCGCGTATCCCGAAAAACCGATCACGATCGTCGTCGGCTATGCCGCCGGCGGCGGTACCGACATCCTCGCCCGGACAGTCGCGCCTTACGTCGAAAAGTATCTCGGCGGCAATGCAAAGCTGGTGATCAAGAATGTCCCGGGCGCCGGGGGGCAAATCGGCTTTACTCAGGTCGCAAGCGCCGCGCCTGACGGCTACACCATCGGGACGTTTAACCAGCCAGCCGCGGCGGCCATGACCCTTGACCGCAAGGCCGACTACACGATGGACAGCTTTACCTACCTGGTCAATATGGTGGAAGACCCCAGTACCCTGGTCGTCCAAAAGGATAGCCCGATCAAATCCGTCAGCGACCTGGTTGCGGTCGCCAAGAAGGAACCGGGTTCAGTTACGGTGGGGTTGGCCTCGCTGGCAGGAAACGATCATTTTGCCGCGCTGGAATTCGGTAAGAGCGCAGGTGTCGAGTTGGCACTGGTGCCGTTCAAGGGCGCAGCGCCGGCCCGCTCGGCGCTGATGGGCGGGCACGTCAAACTCGGCACGATGGCGTTCAGCCAGACGACCGGTTTCGATGAGGAGTTGCGCGTGATCGGCGTGTTCTCCGCCGAACGTCTGCCCCAGGCGCCCAATGTTCCGACCGTCAAAGAGCAGGGCTTCAACGTCGAGATGGGTTCTCTGCGCGGATTCGTCGGGCCAGCAGGCTTGCCTCCTGAAGTCGCGAAGAAGCTCACGACGGCCTTTGAATCCGCGTTTGCTGACCCCGCGCTTAAATCTGCTCTGGAAAAACAGGGCGCGCCATTGCGCATGGTTTCGGGGGCTGCCTACAAGGCGCTCAGTCAGCGCCAGTCCGCGGTTGCCAAGGAGATCTGGGAGCGGGTGCCGTGGAAATAACCGTGGGTCGGTATCGAATCAAAGGGTCTTGCCATTCTCAAAACAGAGGGAAAAACGAAAATGAAGTCTGATGGATTGAGCCGTTTGTGGTCTGCCGATGCGACGAGCGGTGTTGTCTTGATCGGCATCAGCGCCTATCTCTTGCGCGATGCCCTCAAGATGCCCGGGGCCTCCGGCATGCTCCCGGTCTTCATGCTGGTGCTTTCCATTGTGCTGTCGGTCATCTTGGTGGCGGGAAGTATCCGGCGACGGCTTGACGGTGAGGCGGCCAAGGCGTTTTTTCATGACAAGAAACGCTTCTTCATCGCGGCCTCGCTGGCCTGTGTGTATATCCCTTGCGTGGACTTTCTCGGGTTCTACACCTCGAGCACGATCCTGATTCCGCTGACCGCTTGGCTCTTCGGTTATCGCAACGTCAAGGTCATCACCGCCGCGACCGTGGGGTTCGTGGGTGGGATGCTGGGCATTTTTACGCTGGTGATGAGCGCCAATTTCCCCGCTGAATTCTTTCTTCGCTGAACGAAGGGCTAATCATGTTTGATCAATTGTTCGGTGCGCTGCCGCAGGTTTTTGCGCTAGCCAATTTCTTCGCCGTCATCGTCGGCGTGATTGCCGGAATCCTGGTCGGGGCACTACCGGGGTTGAGCGCCACGATGGCGATATCGGTCCTCGTTCCCTTCACCTTCGGCATGGATCCGCTGGTGGCCTTGGGTATGATGGCCGGCATCTACAACGGTGCCATGTACGGTGGCGCCATTCCGGCCGTTCTGTTGCGCATCCCCGGTACGCCGGCGGCGGTGGCAACGACGCTCGACGGCTACCCGCTGGCGCAGGCAGGGAAGGGCGGGTACGGCTTGCAGGTGGCACTCGTGTCCTCCGCCATCGGCTCGCTGGCCAGCGCGCTGGCGCTGATGCTGCTGGCACCGCCCCTGGCCAAGCTGACGCTGATGTTCGGCCCGCCGGAAGTCTTCTGGATCGCGATCTTCGGCTTGACGAGCATCGTCTTCCTGGTCGGCGGAAACGTGACCAAAGGGCTCTTGAGCGCCTGCTTCGGCGTGCTTCTGTCGCTGGTCGGCGCCGACTCCATTACCGGCAACGATCGATTCACCTGGGGCAACCTCCACCTGCTCGATGGAATCAACGTCGTCGTTGTTCTGGTGGGCTTGTACGCGATGCCGCCGGCCATTTCCTTGCTCGAAGAAATCATGCCGGAGGCGGCCAAGTCCTCCATGCGCTTGCATACCGAGAGCATCTGGAAGGCACTCCCCAGTATGTTCGGTTTCTGGAAGACGTGGCTGCGCGGCTCGATCTACGGGATTCTCGTCGGCATCCTGCCCGGTGCGGGCGGGTCGATGGCGGGTTTTCTCAGCTACAACGAAGCGCGCAGTAATTCCAAAGACCCGGACAGCTTCGGCAAGGGCAACCCGGAGGGTGTCGCGGCATCGGAAGTGGCCAACAACGCCGATACCGCCGCGGCGATGATTCCCGCGCTCACGCTTGGCATTCCGGGCACCTCGGTGGCGGCGGTAATGCTTGGCGGCATGATGATTCATGGCCTGCAACCCGGCCCGATGCTGTTCCGCGAGCATCCGGACGTGGTCTACGGCTTCATGTGGCAATTCCTGGCCTCGGGGATTCTGCTGTTCTTCCTCGGCGGTTCCCTGGCGACGAATGCCTTTGCCCAGGTCTTGCGCTTGCCGCGCCAGTTGCTCGGCCCGATCATCATGGCGCTGATGGTGGTTGGCGTGTTCATGATCCACGAATCCATGTTCGACGTGTATCTGATGCTCGGATTCGGCCTCATCGGCTACGCGATGGATCGGTTGAAGTTCCCGATGGCTCCGGTTGTGCTCGGTCTGATCCTGGGCGAATTCGCCGAAGGCAATCTCCGCCTGGCGTTGCGCATGAGCCGCAATGACTGGTCGATCCTGTGGAGTCGCCCGATATGCCAGATCATCATCGTCTTTACGGTGTTCATCATCGTCTGGCCGATGATCAAGAAGATGCTGGCGAGCCGGAAGCGCCGGGGTAACGACACCTTGGCAGCAGCGACGGAGAAGTAAGCCGGACGAAAAACGAGGTCCGCCGCGGGCATGCGTCTGCAACGCCCGCGGCTTTTTTTCGCTGTAAATATCCTGGGGAGGATGAAATTGAAGCAACAATCGACTATTCGCTGTGCCGCGGTGGCTGGAAAACTGCTTGTCTCGTGCGCCGCAACCATGAGCCTTTTGGGCTGCGTTACCGCCGACTCCATTGGGCAGGCCGTTCCCTTTTCGGCTGGCGTCGGCAGACCGACGATCAGCGTGCCGCCCAACGCGACCGACACGCACCATCATATCTACGACGCCCGCTTTCCTGCCGATCCGAAATCGACGTTGCGGCCGCCCGATGCAACAGTCGCCGACTACAAGCTGCTGCAAAAGCGGCTCGGTACCTCGCGCAACGTCATCGTGCAGCCATCGACCTACGGGGTGGATAACCGCGGGTTGATCGCTGCCCTCAAGGCGTTCGGGCCGGAAGCGACCCGCGGTGTGGCCGTCGTCAATGACCGGGTTGCCGACTCAGAGCTCAAGGAACTGAATGCCGCGGGCGTACGAGGCATTCGCTTCAACTTGTCGGTGCCCGGCGGAGCAGCCACTCTGGATATGGTTCTTCCGCTTTGTAAACGGATCAAGCCCATGGGGTGGCATATCCAGGTGGTGGCGAAGCCGGAGACGATCGCTGCGAACGCCGACATCTGGAACAAGAGCTCGTGCCCGATCGTTTTCGATCACCTCGGACATGTTACGGAGCTCAACGATCCGGCGATTGGGGTGATCGTGAAACTCATGCAGCAGAAGAAAGCGTGGGTGAAACTGTCTGGTGCGTACATCCGGTCCAAGGTGGGGGCGCCTTCGTACTCTGACAGAGCGCCGATCGCCAAGGCTTTCATCAAGGCCGCGCCGGATCAGGTGGTCTGGGGGAGCGACTGGCCGCATCCCACGTCCAAGCCGGACAGCAAGCCGGATGACGCGATTCTGTTGAGTCTGCTGGGCGAATGGGCCGGAAAAGATGCTTTGATCAAGCGCATCCTGGTCGACAACCCTGCAAGGCTCTACGGGTTCTGATCGATTGGCGGGAAATCCGGCAATACGCCGGGTTTCTCTTGTCTCCGCTCGTTGTCCCCCGCTGACTGATTCAGTCCCCTACGCGTCGCCGTCCAGCCCGATCGAGTGCGGGAAGAGTTCGATCAATCGCCGCGCCGCGGGCGGGAGGTAGCCACCCTCTCGATAGGTGACGACGAGCCGGCGGCGCATGCTGAGCTCGCTGACCGGGACCTCTTTCAGTCGAGCGGCCTCCGGATTCGATTCGAGGTGCAGGCGCGAGATGAAGCTGAGCAGTCCTGTTTCGGCTATCAGCGCGGGCAGCATCAACAAAGTCGTGGTTTCGACCTGTACCTTCGGGCGCCGCAAGTGGTGCTGATCGAAGGCACGGTCAAGCCAGTCGCGGGTTGGTGCGCCCGGCGGTTGCAGTGCCCAGGGGTAGCGGCAAAGATCCTCCAGTGTCGGCTCGTGGAGAAAGATCTCGTGGTTGGCCGCGGCAGACACCACGATCATGTCTTCCGTGAGGATCTGGGAAACCAGCCCCTCTTCCGTGCTGCTTTCGGTCCCTACGATCAGATCCAGCTCGCCTTGCAGCAATTGTTGCTTGAGGGAGGTGGAAAGCGCGACGACCGTCCGCAAGGTGACCTTGGGTGACTCTGCCAGCAGCTTTTGTACGGCCGGTGGCAACAGGAACTGCGCCGCCGTCGGCACGATCCCGATGCGTATATGACCGGTCACGCCGCCGCACAACTCCTTGATTTCCCGTTCGGCATCTTCGGCCTGGGAGCGCAGGCTTCGCGCCCACTTGAGCAGCACCTTGCCTGCAGCCGTCAGGCGAATACCGCGCCCCGACTTTTCGAACAGCGGTGCGCCGCAGGCCTCCTCCAGCCGGCGCAGGCAGCCGGTCAGTGCCGGCTGGGTACGGTGAAGAATGTCCGCAGCCCGGCCGACATGCTCCAGTTCTGCAATGGTTTCGAAGTAGCGAAGGTCGCGCAAGTCCATGGGAAGGTGTCGCGTTGGTGATTGTCTGGAAGTTGTTTCGGAGTCCGTTGGCAGATTACCAAAGAACGGTCATTTCTCCGCAGCTTTCCACGAGGGACAACCGGCCGCATCGAATTCGAACCGGTTTCGCTGGCGAAAGCTGTCGACCTCGGCGGCCATGCTGTCGATGAACGCGGAAACCGACGGGCGCTTCAGGGACGACACCCGCACGACGATCCCGATTTCCCGCATCAGCGGACGACCCGGCAAGGGGAAAACCTTGACCGTCGGCGTGGCGGCGAGCGGGATCAGTTCTCCGGGAAGAATCGACCATCCCAACCCTTCGCCGACCACGTTCATGATTGCCAGTGGTTCGTCCAGTTCGAGCGTGTCTCGCACCGAGAGGTTGTTCTGTTTGAGGTAGCGATCGACCATCTGCCCGCCGTGGGAGGTGCGGTTGTAGCGGACGAAGGAGAGACCGCCGGGAAGCTCGTTGAGCGCGAGCGATAGCCCTGCGGGTGCGATGACGACAAAGGTTTCCTGCATCAGCGGTATCCACCGCAGATCGGGAGGGATGCCCAGTCGGGGTTTGATGATAATGGCGATATCGATCTCCCGAGCATCAATCTGCATGAGCAGTTGCGTCGACATTCCTGGAACGATATTGAGCCGAACGTCCGGGAAATCCTGGCGAAAGCGGAGCAATGCCTTGGGCAGCAGGGTCATCTGGGCAGTTGAAATCGCGCCGATGTCGATGGGCCGGGTATCCGGCCGGTCGCCGGACCCCTTCATCCGATTGAACAGGTCAAGCAGCTGCATCGCTTCAGGCAGGAGGCGTAGCCCGGCCTCGCTGATGGTGACGGACTTGCCGTTGCGTTCGAATAGCTGGCAGCCGAGATCGTCTTCCAGTCTTCGGATCTGAGTGCTGACCGCCGACTGGGTCAATCCCAGGCGCGCGCCAGTCGCCGAAAACGATGATGCTTCGGCGGCAACGACGAAGGTCCGCAGGTATCGGATCATATATAAAAAATATCGATTACGAGTAGAAGAGAAATTCGTTTCATATTAGAGAAGCGGATATATAGAATCAACCCCGACATATGGTCAGATCGTGTTTTTCCGCCAGATGATTGCGTCCTCTATCGGGTGTCGGGGAAATCGCCTTCACGATGGGGCCAAGGCCTGTACAGGGCTGCTTGGCATTTTTTCTGGTAACAGCTAAGGAGCAAATGACTTGGAACTCGGAATCAAGGGAAAGACCGCGCTGGTGTTCGGTGGCGCAGGCGGGCTGGGTGGGGCCATCTCACAGGCACTCGCTGCCGAAGGCGCCAATATCGTTCTGGCGGATATCAACGCCGAGGCGCTGGCAATAGCGGCGGAGAAATTGCAGAGTACAGGCGTGCAGACCATGGCAATGACATGGGATCTGGCTGACCTGTCGGTGATCGATGCCACTATCGGCGCCATCGAAGATCGCTTCGGAGGCGTGGATATCCTGGTCAACAATACCGGCGGACCACCTCCCACCCCGGCCGCCGGGCAGTCGCCCGAGTTGTGGTCCAAGCATTTCCAGGCGATGGTGCTGTCGGTGATCGCGATTACCGACCGGGTGCTTCCGGGAATGCGGGCGAGGAAATGGGGGCGGATCGTGACCAGCACGTCCTCCGGCGTCATCGCGCCGATTCCCAACCTGGGTGTCTCCAATGCCCTGCGCATGTCCCTTGTCGGCTGGTCGAAAACGCTAGCGCGCGAAGTCGGCGGCGATGGCATCACCGCCAACATCGTCTTGCCGGGCCGTGTCGCAACGGCGCGGATCACCTTCCTCGATGAGCAGAAGGCCAAGCGGGAAGGCCGGACAGTTGCCGAGGTTGCTGCGGAAAGCACGGCGTCGATCCCGCTGGGGCGTTATGGCCGTCCCGAGGAATACGGCTCCGTCGTTGCCTTCCTCGCCAGTCAGCAGGCCGGTTATATGACGGGCTCGGTGATCCGGGTCGATGGCGGAATGATTTCGAGCATCTGAAATACGGCAAAACCAGGTGCTTGCATGCATGCATCCGGGCATTCAGGAACTCTCTGGAAAGGAATGGCCATGCAAACTGAATCAAAACCCCTCGATCCGGCAATTCGCGACGCATTGTCCGGCATTACGACCGCAACGCTGACCACCGTGTTGCTCAAGAAGGGACTGAGAAACGTGTGGATGCGCGGCACCGTGCCGATCGCAGCGGGGCAGCCGCGCATTGTCGGCCGCGCTTTCACCCTGCGTTTCGTCCCTGCCCGTGAGGATCTGGCCACTCCGGCCTCGTGGGCCTCGCCCATCTCGACGCGCGCCGCGATCGAAGCCATGCCGGCAGGCTGCGTCGCCGTCGTGGATGCCATGGGCGTCAAGGATGCGGGCATTTTCGGCGACATCCTCTGCAACCGCATGACCACGCGTGGCGTGGCCGCACTGGTGACCGACGGGGTGATGCGCGACATGGCGGGTGTGCTTGCTACCGGCCTGCCGGTGTGGTGCTCAGGCACGGCGGCGCCTCCTTCGGTGGCAGGGCTGACCTTCGTCAATTGGCAGGAGCCGATCGCTTGCGGCGGCGTCGCGGTGTTCCCCAACGATGTCGTGGTGGTCGATCAGGACGGCGCCGTGCTGATTCCGGCCGATCTCGTCGATGAGGTCGTTGCGCTCGCTTCCGAGCAGGAACGGCTTGAGGGCTGGATCATGGAGCAGGTCGAGCAGGGGGTTCCGTTGCCTGGCCTGTATCCGCCAAACGAGGAGAACAAGGCGCGTTACGAGGCTTGGAAGGCAAGCCGTAAGGGAAGCGCGGATTGAAGATTCGTCATCCCGGCGAAGGCCGGGATGACGACTATTTCCGTGTTTCCAGGATTTGACGGGAGATGAGGATGCGAAACGAGGATGCGAGATGACGACTGCCAATACGTTTGATGCTTCGGCCAAGGGCGTCTATCTGATTGCCGTCACGCCGTTTCGTGACAATGGTGAACTGGATCTGGAAAGCACGGACCGCCTGGTCGATTTCTATATCGACAAGGGCGCGACGGGGCTGACCATTCTCGGCATTCTGGGTGAGGCCACCAAGCTTACGGCTGACGAAGCGCGCATCTTCGTTCGGCGGGTCCTGGCACGAGCAAATGGCCAGGTTCCCGTGATCGTCGGCGCCTCGGCCCCCGGCTTTGCCCCGATGCGTGAGCTGGCCGTGAGTGTGATGGACATGGGGGCGTCCGGCGTCATGGTGGCGCCTCCGCAAACCGTGCGCACCGACGACCAGATCGTCGCTTACTTCGAGATGGTCAACGAAACCCTTGGCTCGAATATTCCATGGTGTTTGCAAGACCATCCGGTATCCACTGGCGTCCAGATGTCGACCAATACCATCCTTCGCATCATCAAGAATTCGCCGACCTGCGTCATGCTGAAACACGAGGACATCCCGGGTCTCGCCAAGCTCAGTGCAATCCGGGCGGCAAGTGATCGCGGCGAAATCGGGCGCGTCGCCATCCTCACCGGCAACGGCGGCGGCCTCTTCCTGCCCGAAGAGTTGTCGCGGGGCGCGGACGGAGCCATGACGGGGTTCGCCTATCCGGAAATGATGGTCGGCGTCGTGGCTGCACATGCGGCAGGTGATATCGAACGCGCGCACGACATCTTCGACGCCTATCTGCCGCTGGCGCGCTATGAGCAACAACCCAATGTCGGATTGGCTGTGCGCAAGCATATCCTCGCGACGCGAGGCGTAATTGCCTCTGCCGCCGTTCGCAAACCGGGGCCGAAATTGACGGCCGCCGATATTGCCGATATCGAACGCCTGACCAGAAGGCAGGAGAAACGGTTGCGGGAAATCGAGTGAGGTTGTCGTGCCGATTCGAGCCTTGCCCAATACCCCGATTGCAATAAAGTTGACCGGGAATTTTCCTTGTGTCTGACCAGCGGTGTCGGGGCTTGATCAGCAGTCGTTCATAATCGACGAATCGGCCGCAGTCGGCCACTGCGGACGTTGCCGGGGAAAACAAGGTCGGGCGGCAATGCGCCGGTCAACTACCGTTCAGCATAAACTCACACTGAAGCACAGTTTGCCGACTCGGCGAACTCACTCTGGCCAAGAGCCGAAAGCCGCCATGATGTGAGAGTGCTCGTCCCCAGAATGTCCCTCTTCGCGCAAGCAATTCCATTGTTTTAATTGATCGGTTTTAAATAAAAATCGATTGGTGTTTATGTTTTGCGCTTGAAATAATCGATCGCAAGGGAAGGGGCATGGCAGCGGATTACGCCTGTCCCGACTTCTCAAAAGAATTAAACACCAGGGCCTCGCTTCAACTTTAGGCCATTCGGCAATTCATTCGGCATTTGGTCCGACTTTTTTGGAGGTTTCGTTCATGAATATCCCCGCCCAGCTTCCTGACGTCATCCGCGAAATCGAGCGCGTCAGTCCGGAAATTGTCGAGCAGGCAGCACAGTTTCCTTCTTCGATCCTGGCCGACGTCGCCGGTCGGCGTGGCGCGCTCAACGGGCGCATTTCCCCGTTGTCGCCCTCGATGAAATTTTCCGGTCCCGCCGTTACCGTGGAGGTGCGCCCCGGGGACAACCTGATGATTCATGCCGCGATGGCCATCGCCAAGCCCGGCGACGTCATCGTCGTCGACGGCAAGGGCGACCTGAGCTGCGCGCTGATGGGCGAGATCATGTCGCAGCAGTGCGTTGCCCTCGGCATCGCGGCGGTCGTGATCGACGGTGCGGTACGCGACAGCGAGGCGATCCGCGAACTCGGCTTTCCGATGTACGCCGCCGGACTCAACCCCAACGGCCCGACCAAGTCGGTCTCCGGGCGGTTGAATCATCCGATCTCGATCGGCGGCGTCAGCGTCTCGCCGGGCGATCTGGTGGTCGGCGATGCCGACGGTGTCACCGTGATCGAGCGCGACAAGGCGGCCGCAATGCTTCCGCTGGCGGTGCAGAAGGTAGCCGCCGAGACCAAGCGGATTGCCGAGATCAAGAGCCGCAAGGCGCTGGCGCCCGCCTGGCTGGATGGCGCGTTGCGTGCCGCCGGAGTGATCAAGGAAGGAGAGACGCTGTGAGCGCGCGTCCCGTCATCCTGATCACCGCGGCGGACCTGGCGCCGCAGGCGCTGGCGTTGCTGACCGACTATGAAATCGTTTATGCCGGAAAAACGCCGACCGAGGACGACATTGTCGCGCTGTGCAAGCAGCATGATCCGGTGGCGATCATCGTGCGCTACAGCAAGGTCGGCGCGGCGGCGATGGATGCGGCGCCGAATCTGAAAGTCATCTCGAAGCATGGCAGCGGGACCGATACCATCGACAAGGAAGCGGCTAAACAACGCGGGATTCAGGTGGTCGCGGCGGTTGGTGCGAATGCGGCCGCGGTGGCGGAACAGGCGCTGGCGCTGCTGTTGGCCTGCGCCAAGTCCGTAGTGACGCTGAATGCGCGCATGCACGCCGGCTTCTGGGACAAGGCGACGCACAAGAGCGTCGAACTCGAAGGGCGCACCATCGGCGTGGTCGGGCTGGGGGCCATCGGTCTGCGCTTCGCGAAGATGGTCGATTCGATGGGGATGCGCGTGCTGGGATTCGATCCGTTCGCCAAGGATTTGCCGTCGTACATCCAGCGCGTCGATCTGGAAACGATCTGGCGCGAATCGGATGCCATCTCACTGCACTGTCCTCTGACCGACGACAATCGCAAGCTGGTCAATGCGCAAACCTTGGCGGCGTGCAAGGAAGGGGTGATCATCGTCAATACCGCGCGCGGCGGGTTGATCGACGAGGCGGCGCTGCTTGAGGCGGTACGTTCGGGGAAAGTGTCCGGCGCCGGACTCGACAGCTTTGCCGTCGAACCGATGACTGCGCCACATCCGTTCCATGGAGAATCACGGATTACCTTGAGCCCCCACATCGGCGGCGTGACCGCCGATGCCTACGTCAAGATGGGCTTGGCGGCGGCGCGAAATGCACTGTTGGTCATCAACAATCAACGCTGATGCGGAAGAACATCAGTCAAGGGAGCAGTTCAACATCGTCACATTCGTCACACTTGTGACTCTACGCAGGAGACTCGTAATGAACGCAATGAAACTCATGGCTGCCTCGCTGGCCGTTCTCGTCGGAAGTGCTCCGCTTGCCTCCGTTGCGGCGGATAAATGGACCGGCTATACCTATTCGGCGGTTTCGAGCACCGCCGCCGTGAAAGGCATGGAGCGCGCGATCGAGAAGGTCAAGACCGAGACCGGTGGGAAACTGAGCATCAAGCTCAATCTGGGCAAGACGCTGCAGATCGGCTCGAACGACATCACGCAGGCCGTCGGCGATGGCCTCGTGCAGTTCGCCGCGGACGGGTTCTTCCTTGGCTCCGTCCCGATCGGCGGCGTCCTCCGGCTGCCGCAGCTGATCAACTCCGAAAAGGAGTGGAAGTTGGCCGTTGCCGCGATGGAGCCGTATCTGAAGAAGGGCTTCGAGAAGCAGGGCGTGGTCTATCTGGGGCAGTATGTCTATCCCCAGAACACCCTCTTCACCAATTTCAAGGTCGAGTCGCTCGATGATCTCAAAGGGAAGAAAATTCGCGTGACTTCGCCGGAGCAGGGCGAGTTCATCAAGTCGTTCGGCGGTCTGCCGCTGAACCTTCCGGGAACCGAAGTTCCGACCTCGCTGGAGCGTGGGGTCGTTGACGGGGTGATTACCGCGAGCGCCGGCGGCGCTAAGAACTGGCATGAGTTCCTGAAGTTCAACTACCGCTTCGGCGTCAGTTACTTCAACAGCGTCATCATCGCGAACAGGGACGCCTTCGATGCGCTCCCGGCCAAGAGCAAGTCGGTCCTGGCGCAGGCGGTCTCGGCTGAATGCGAACGCATCAACGCCGAATTCCTGGACGATGAAGTCAAACAGATGGAGGTTCAGAAGAAGGCCGGAATGACCATCATCAATGCGCAGCCAGCCGATGCGTCGCAGGCGATCAAGAAGCTCGAACCTTACTGGTCGGAATGGGCCAAGGCCAAGGGGCCGGAGTATGTTGAAGCGCTGGCGGCGGTAAGAAAGGCGATCGGGAAGTAGAAAATATTCTGCACCACTCAATCACTTTTCAGAAAATCTGCGGTGGCTCATGGCGAAAGAAGGTGCCATGAGCCGACTGCCAGGAGGCAGCATGAATTCAATATCTCGATTACTGGCGCGTCTGTGTAACGCGATTGGCGGAGCAGCGCTGGTCGTGATGACCACGATTGTCGTGGTGGACGTTCTTCTGCGTACGCTGTTCAACCAGACGCTGGGCTTCGTCGAGGAAATAACCGGCTATCTGGTCGTGGTGGTTACCTTTTTCGGTGTCAGCATCACCTTTCGTGAAGGCGCGATGTTTCGCGTCAGTTTCCTCTTCGAGAAGTTTTCGGCCTCTCTGAAACAAGCCCTGGGGATTGTCTATCTGGCAATCACCATCGTTTTTTGCACCACGATGATGTGGTTCACGTCGTTGATGGTATGGAGTTCATTTACACGCGGAAAAATCGCCGCGACCGAACTTGAGACGCCCATCTACCTCCCGCAGCTTCTTCTTCCCATCGGTTTTCTGATCCTGCTGGCATTCGCCGTGGACAGGCTGTTGCAGGGTGGGAGCATGGGCGGCTCGGAAGAGCATGCATTGCCCGGTGACGAACCGGCAGGAGAGTAATTCATGGAAACCATCCTGATTCTTGGCTTGCTGATCGGCCTGATGCTCGGCGGCCTGTGGGTGCATTTCGCCGTGGGCATTTCCGCCATTTCGTACATCTATCTGCTGCGCGGCTTCGGCGGGCTGAAATCGCTCGGCCTCGTCAGTTGGGGAGCGGCGGACAGCTTCACGCTCTCGGCGATTCCTCTGTTCGTGCTGATGGCGGAGATCCTGTTGGGCAGCGGTCTGAGCTCGCGTCTCTATTCCGCCATCTCGCCGCAGGTTCGACGCTTGCCCGGCGGCGTGCTCAACACCAACATCTTCGGCTGCGCCATTTTTGCGGCGGTTTCCGGTGGGAGCGCATCGACTGCGGCCGCCATCGGAACGGTCGCCCTGCCCGAACTCGGGCGGCTCGGCTACGACAAGCGAATCGCGGCGGGATCGCTGGCAGCGGGCGGCACGCTGGGTATTCTGATTCCTCCCAGCATCACGATGATCGTCTACTCGACCTTTACCGAGACCTCCATCCCGAAGCTGTTCATGGCCGGCATCGTGCTGGGGCTCGTGCTGGCCCTGCTCTACGTGATCTACATCATGGGGCGATCGATCGCCAATCCGGCGTTGGCACCACGAGCGGCCGCAGGGGAGGTCAGTCTGCTCAAGTCCTTCCGGGATCTGTTTCCTTTCCTCGCCCTGATCGGGCTGGTCATGGGGAGCATCTACGGCGGCGTGGCGACCCCGACGGAAGCCGGCGCCATCGGCGTGGTCAGCGCGCTGGTCATTGCGGTGGGTTACCGTTCGTTGAGTGTCGGGATTCTCAGGACGGCGATCCATCGTACGCTCGTGATGAGCGGGAACATCCTGTTCATCGTTTTTGTCTCGATGATCTTCGCCTACGCCACGGCGCTGTCCGGGTTCGGCGAAACGCTCGCCGAATGGCTGCGGGATGCAGGACTTTCGCGTACAGGCTTCTTGCTTGCCGCCCTGGTGTTCTATTCCATTCTCGGTTGCTTCATGGAAGGCCTCGGGATGATCGCGATCACCATCCCGATCATCTTTCCCACGCTCGCGGTGTATGGCATCGATCCGATCTGGTTCGGGATCTACATCGTCATTCTCGTCGAACTCGGCCAACTGACGCCGCCGCTGGGCGTGATCCTGTTCGTCGTAGCCAGTACCTGGAGAGAACTCAAGGTGGAGGACGTGGTGGCCGGGACGGCGCCGTTCTTTGCCCTCATCATCCTGTTCATCTTCCTGCTGATTGCCGTGCCCGATATCGCGCTTTGGCTGCCGAGCCAGATGCGCTGATCGGCCCATTCTTGTCTCCGGAATAAAACGATGATTTTCTTGCAACCCCCTGTGATTCATGACGCTGAAGTATTCACTTCCATGCCACAGCACTTCCGCCGCACCGGCGTGCGTTCGGTGTGGGCCGATGCCAACCGGGGCGGCCTCGAGACAGACTCGTTCCTCGAAGGGCCGGTGTTTGATGCCGCGGGCAATCTGTACGTGACCGACATCCCGTTCGGCCGGATCTTCCGCATCGATCCGGCGGGCGAGTGGACGCAAATTGCCGAGTACGACGGCGAACCGAACGGCATGAAGTTCCTGAATGAGCGCGAGTTGATCCTCGCTGACTACAAGAACGGGCTGGTCATCTGCGACATCGCTACCGGAGAAACCCGCTCGTTCCTCGCGCGCCGCAACAGCGAGCGGTTCAAGGGAATCAACGACCTGACCTTCGACTCGCAAGGGAACCTGTACTTCACCGACCAGGGGCAGAGCGGTTTGCACGATCCGAGCGGCCGCGTTTACCGGCTGAGAAAAACCGGGCAACTCGACCTGCTGCTGTCGAATGTGCCGAGTCCGAACGGCATCGTGCTCTCGCCGAACGAGAAGGTTCTTTTCATCGCCGTGACTCGCGGAAATTGCGTTTGGCGCGCCCCGCTGATGGAGGATGGCAGCGTGTCCAAGGTCAGCCAGTTCTTCACCTCGTTCGGTTCCAGCGGGCCGGACGGCCTGGCCATGGACGAAAGCGGTCGCCTCATCGTGGCGAATCCGGGCCTCGGCGTGGCCTGGGTGCTCAACCGTCGCGCCGAAGCCGAAATGGTCATCCGCAGCCCGGTCGGCTTTTTGCCCACCACGGTAGGCCCGTCGCTAACGAATCTGGCGTTTGGCGGACCGAAGCGGAGCACGCTGTTCTGCACCGAGTCGGTGACCGGCAGTGTTTTGCGCTTTGAGCTGGAGACCCCCGGCGTCACCGTCAGAAACGGGGGCCGGGACGTCGGTGAGCGCGGAACCGGGCAGTAGTTGGAAACTATTCGATAACAGATCGCTTGGGAGGGGGTTATGCAGGGAGAAACAATCGTTGTGCCGCATTCTTTCGGAGCGGCGCCCCCGAAATTCGTGCTTCCGCCCGGCGCCACCGATTGCCACCATCACATTTTCGATCCGCGCTTCCCCCGCCCGAACGGCCGCCAGGGCATCTGGGGTACGGTGACGGACTACCGGTTGTTGCTCAGACGGTTGGGGCTGTCGCGCTCCGTCATCACCTCGCCGCAGAGTTACGGGTTCGACAACAGCTGCCTCGTCGATGCGCTCGATAATCTCGGCGCCACCACGCGCGGTGTCGCCGCAGTGAAGCTGGATGTCAGCGACGAAGAACTGGCGCGATTGCACGAGCATGGTGTTCGAGGCATCCGGCTTTATTTGATCGGCGATGCCCCGACGCCGCCTGAACAGTTCGTTGCGTACGCGAATCGTATCGCGCGGTTCGGCTGGCATATCCAGATGGTTGCAGTCCAGGGCGACGCGCTCGTCGCGGCCGAGTCGGCATTGGCCGGGTTGCCGTGCACGCTGGTCATCGATCATTTCGGCTACGTGAGTCAGCCGGAGGGCGTTCGCCATCCATCGATGAACACGTTGTGCAGATTGCTCGATACCGGGCGCGTCTACGTGAAGCTTTCGGCACCCTACATCACGTCGCGCGTAGGACCGCCCGAGTACTCGGATATCGATGAGGTCGCCGCGGAGTTGGTTCGGCACGCTCCGGAACGCACTCTTTGGGGAACGGACTGGCCGCATCCGCTGGTTACGACAGACCCCAAACCGGATGATGCGTTGATCCTCGACAGGCTTCTTCTCTGGGCGCCTGACGAGGCGACCCGGCACAAGATTCTGGTGGATAATCCGACGCGGGTTTATTGGGCGGATTGATCGACGGGAACATCAGCCAGACTCGTCTTCTGCGATCAAGCGCCGAATTGTGGGCATGGCGCGTTGCTCGATCAGCGAGGCGATCCGTTCGGTCAGTGACATTCTGGTCTGCGCGTGCCACTCCGGCCTCTTGCGCGTGGCCCTCAAGGCTGTGTCGAGTGTTTGTGTGGAATCGAGTTGTGCCATGGCCCGTCCGGTAAGTTTTCCGATCGGGAAGATTGGCGTCGCTGTTAACGGCCACCTCCGCTTCCTCCGCCGTTTCCTCCTCCGGCTGCACCTGAATTTCCCGAGGTTCTACCACTGCCGTGTGTTGTTCCATGCAAAGAGCCCGAACGGCCGTGTTGATTCATGGTGGACTGACCTCTGCCACCGTTATCGCTGCCAATGGTGATTTGTTCCACCACCATGCGCTGATTTTCGTCGATATGCCCCCGTACTTGTACTTCCTGGTTAACGGTCAGTGACTCCAGCGTTCCGCCATGCACACGAACCTGTCCGGAAACTATCATCGAGTCATAGCCCAGCGATAACTCGTTGCCGTGCGCGGCATGCACGTATCCCTGCAGCACCAGCGTGTTGGTCCGTCCGAGTTCGGCACGGGTTGGCTGCAAGGTGCTCTTCGAGACGAGGATATGATCGGAAGCCCAGCGTCCTCGAACAGCGATTTCGCGTCGCAATTCCAGACCGTCCGGGAGTGAGTCGAATTGCACGGCTGTCGTTCCCACGTGGACGGTGGTGCCGTGAATGCTCGTGACAGGGCCAAGGACCAGTGCCCGAGGCGACGGCGAGGTTACGCGTTCTACCTGGTTGGCGCGTATGCTTCCATCTGCCAGACGGTGCCCGCTCACGCGGACCCAATCGCCTACGTGCAGTCGGTTCAGGTCGTTCTTCACGAGTGCCGTTGCTCGTTGTCCCATTACCTCGAATTCGCCTGTTACCTTGTCCAGGCGGGTGAGAGGACCGATGGCGGCGTGCAACACGGCGATCTGTTGCGCCTGGATGGGATCATTACTGTCTTCCAGCGTGCCGCTCGCACGTATGGCGACGAGTTGCCCCACGGCAAGATCGCTGGTTCGGCCAGTGTTGCCATCCTCAAGTACGGGGGTTGATGGCGTGTAATGCACTTCCACGTCATTTACGCAAATGCTGGCGAAGCCCGTGACAACGCCAACCAGTCCGATGTTCCGGTCGGCGGCATTCGCCGGGGTTGCGGCGCTTCCCGTTCCTCCAATCCCCGGACGCAGTGCAATCTGCCCCGTTCCCCCAATGCCGGGGGCGTTGGCCGACTGCCCGGTGCCGCCGATCCCCGGCGCGGCCTCCGGATTTATCAGGGAGGCACCGGATGTGCATACGCTGATACGCTGAAGGCTGGATAGCTTTTGCGGCGAAACGCTGCAGCTGTTTGCCAGCGTCAGACAAAGGACGGCCATCAGGGAAACGGAGGGACGCATGAAGGCGGCTTTCATGAGCCGCCTCTTTCGTTGGTGCCGTCGTCCGAGGTCATCGGTTCGGTATAGAAATAGACGCCAAACCTCATGCGGTAGCGCGGCTGGTCAGAATTCTCGGCCTGGTCCTTGGCATAGGCTTCCAATGTCGATTTGTTGACATCGAGCAAGGCCCGCGTGCCCAGTGTTTCGCAGCGTTTGCTCAATGACTGGAGCGAAGCGGAAGAGAGTTCGTCGCAGTAGACGCAGCGTTCCATGAACGGAACGAACTCACCGGTGCCGGCTAGTGGTTCTTCGAGCAAGTTATGGACTGCGGCGGCGGCGTGGTCGTGGATGTTTTGCGCGAAGTAGTGAAGCTTTTCTTCCAGACCTTTCGCGGGTACGAATGCATCCGTGTTTAGCCAGACGCGCCGCTCATCGTCCAGGTGCGCAATTCCAAGGCGTAGCCATTCGTCGAGCACGACGCGGGATCGGATGTCGCTGCTGACACTGGCCACCAGCGCCTCGAAGGAAAGCTCTCCTCCTTCTCGGGCAAAACGCGCGAGCGGCCGGGCTTTGCCGGATTCGTCCTGATATTGCGGGGAACCTAGCCAGCGCGCGACCAGTTCTGCGCCCAAGGACACGACCTGGGGCACCGTGTCGTCGCAATCCGGCAATTGGGCACGGAGACGGCTGACGTCCTTTCGGTGAACGCCGCTCACCAGGCTGACACGGCTGTCTGTCGGAGGCTTGTCGTGCAGTCGAAACTCTTTCTCCGCTACCTCTACAAAGAGGACTTTCAGTAGTTCCGCGAGATAAGTGTAGTGAATGCCATGAGCGAGCATCAGGCGGACGAATGGCTTCAGCACCCGTCGCAATGCCTTGACCAGTGCCGAGGACGAGCCTGGCGTTACAGCGCTGGAAGTGTCTGACTTCGATGGCGTGGTCATGGATCTAATTCCTGAATCCGGGTTGTGAATCTTTTTGTGGGAAATTTTCACACAAATTTCTTGCTGTGTGCGCGGTTTGTGGTTAATGTATTGTGCGTGGGAAATATTCCCACGTTAGTTCTGGCGCACGGTTGGCTTGTCGACAGGAGTGAAGCAAATGCGAGATGCCCGGAAATGCCGGGCCTCTGACATTGGAAGGAGATCATCATGAAAAACACCGCACTGAAAGGATTGTTCGTCTTGTTTGTCGCGATTGGCGTCGCCCTTCCTTCCGTCTCGTATGCCCGCGGAGGTGGAGGCAGCGGGGGCGGTGGAGGGGGCGGGGGCGGCGGCTATGGCCCGTCGGCTTACGGGACTGCTTCGGATACGGCGCGCCAAACCACTCCTGTGCGTGACCAGACGCGGACACGCGACCGATCAAGAGTCCGGGATCAGAATCGGATAATGGATCAGAGCCAGATTCGGGACCAGACCCAGACTCGGGATCGAATCCAAACCCAGACAACGCGATAAGCCCAAGAAGCCGGCCCCCGGCATGGCCGGGGGCGTGACGGGGTGCAGGTTGGCTGACTGCTGGCGCGTGAGCGGGTGCGCCGGATTTCTCCGTGAGCGAAGAGAAGGAATGGAATCAGCCGGCCGTTTCCTGCATCGACAGCGAATGCCCCATGCGGTATTTTCCCGAGACCACGTTGATGCCTCCCCGCTCCTTGATCTTCTCCACCGCGAGTCCTTGCGTGGCGAGGTTGACGACGACCTTCTCGTCATGGCCCGTAACGAGGATGACCCAATCCACGCCACTGTCCTTTCCCCGGATACGCTGTTCCTGTGTCATCTCAGGTGTCAGCGCGGCTTCGAACAGGTGCGCGCTGACCAGCCCCGGCGTGCCGGGAAGAACGGGCAGGGCGTTGGTGACGAGCCAGTCGCGCAGCGCCGCTTCGCGATCGGGGTCGGGGCTCAGGCGGACCAGCAGGCCGCAGGTACCCAGACCGAACCCGTGACTGTAGGCGACGCGGCAGAAGCCGCGGTTCATGCCACGGTAGTGCGGCATCATGCGCGAGGTCCACGGGCTGGGGTTGTTCAGCCGCTCCAGGTAAGGCTTGGAGGCCAGCGTGTCGAGGTCGGCTACTTCGTACATGACGAAATAGCGTTGACCGCTTCCCATATTCGTCCAGCGCGATCCGCGCAGGAAGCCGGGGATCGACATGCGCTCGTTCAGATGTTCCTGCGAGTGCCAATGGTCGTGCTCGACGATTGCTTCCGGAACGATGTCGAACGCGAGGATCATTGCCGCCTTGCCGAGTAGTGCCATGTCAGCTCCTGTGCGAGGTCATCGAGAGTGTTGAATCACGCCTTTGCGGCGTCGGGGACCGGCGTGACCGGCGCCGGTTGGCGGATGTTCGGCAGGAATACGGCGAGCAGGCCGAGCAGCGGCAGATAGGCGCAGAGCCGGTAAACCGCCGCGATGCCCCAGTGGTCGGCCAGTTGCCCGAGGACAGCGGCGCCGATGCCGGCGAGGCCGAAAGCCAGGCCGAAGAACAGGCCGGAGACCGTGCCGATGCGGCCGGGGAACAGTTCCTGCGCATAAACGAGAATCGCCGGGAACGCCGAAGCCAGCATGAAGCCGATGATCATCGTCAGGACGATCGACATGCCGGGGCCGACATACGGCAGGGCCAGGGTGAACGGCGCGACGCCGAGGATGGAGACCCAGATCACCTGCCGGCGCCCGATGCGGTCGCCGATCGGCCCGCCGAGCAGCGTGCCGGCCGCCACCGCAGCGAGGAAGTAGAACAAGTGGTACTGCGCCGCCTCGGTGCTCAGGCCGTACTGGTGCATTACATAAAAAATCAGGTAGCTGTTGATGCTCGCCAGGTAGAAGAACTTGGAGAAGATCAGCGCCAGGAGCACGGCCAGGGTGCGCAACACGTGGCTGCGCGGCAAGGCGTGCCCGGACGACAGCGGCACCTTGGCCGGCTGGCGTTGCTGGTGGCGGTACCAGCGGCCGATGCCGATCAGCACGACCATCGCCAGCAGGGCGATCAGCGAGAACACGGCGATGCTGCGCTGACCGTTCGGCAGCACGATCCAGGCGGCGAGCAGCGGGCCGGTGGCGGCGCCGGCGTTACCGCCGACCTGGAAGATCGATTGCGCCAGTCCGTGGCGTCCGCCCGAGGCCATGCGCGCGACCCGCGCCGATTCGGGGTGGAAGATCGACGAACCGGTGCCGACCAGTGCCGCGGCGAGCAGCACGGTAGGGAACGTGCCGGCCTGTGAGAGCGTGAGCAGGCCGACCAGCGTGCAGCCCATGCCGACGGCCAGCGAAAAGGGCTTCGGGCGCCGGTCGGTGTAGAAGCCGACGACCGGCTGCAGCAGCGAGGCGGTGCATTGGAAGGCCAGGGTGATCAGGCCGATCTGCGCGAAGCTGAGACCGAGCCCGCTCTTGAACAGCGGGTAGATGGCCAGCATCAGCGACTGGATCGTGTCGTTCAGGAAGTGCGAGAAACTGATCGCGCCGAGGATCTTGAAGGCGGGCTGGCGTGCGGGGGAGGAGACCGAGGTGGATGACATGTTCAGGTGATGGACCGTGGCGGAATTGATCGAAGAGCGGGCGTATGCATGAATGACCACTCCCTCCCTTCAAGGGCTGCCGTATGCACACCACCCGTTCGTCATCCCGGCGCAGGCCGGAATCCAGGTTTTCGGAGCACGAGCTGGATCCCGGCCTGCGCCGGGATGACGGGGTTCTCGCGATGTGTGCGTACGCCAGCCCTTGAAGGGGGGTGAGATGATGCGCAGCAACGCTGAGAACTATAGAGGTAAGATGCCTGTCCGTCTCGCCATAATCGGGCATCGATCTTCGCCAAATGGACACCGTTACCCGCTTCAGCCTCAGCCACGGCAAGGACCGGGGAAACTTCCCGGTCACCGGCCGTGCGGCCAATTATTCCGCGGGCTTTCGGGTTCCCAGCCATTGCCACCCGACAGCACAACTGATCTACGCCGCGCAGGGCGTCATGGTGGTCAGCACCGATGCCGGCCAATGGGTGGTTCCGCCGACCCGCGGCCTGTGGATGCCGCCGGGGATGTGGCATCAGTTGCGCATGGTCGGCGCGGTCCATCTGCGCACACTGTATTTCCGCGAGGATGCCCATGCGGCGTTGCCGCGCCTGTGCCAGGTGGTCGGCATCTCGCCGTTGCTGCGCGAACTGATCCTTGCCGCCGTGGACGTTGAGCCGCCGTACGCGGAGGATTCCCGCGACGGGCGGCTGATGCGCCTGCTGCTCGACGAGGTCGCCTCGCTGCCGAGCCTGCCGCTGCAGTTGCCGTATCCGGCCGACACGGGGCTGCGCGGAATCTGCCAGCGGCTGACCGATCAGCCGGACGATCCGTCGACGCTGGAGGACTGGGCGCGTCGGCTCGGGGTGCACGGGCGGACGATCGAACGGCGCTTCCAGCGGGAGACCGGGTTGACCTTCGGGCAGTGGCGGCAGCAGGCGCGGCTCGTTCGGGCGCTGGAATTTCTGGCGGATGGGCAGAAAGTCGTGGACGTCGCGCTTAACCTCGGCTACAGCAGTCCCAGTGCCTTCGCGACGATGTTCCGGCAGCAGTTCGGGATGCCCCCGAGCGCCTATTTTCGCGATACGGTCGCTTCCAGCCGTTCCTGAAACCACGCGAGGTCTTCGCGCAGCTGGTCCGGGTCGTAGTCGCGCATGCTACGGAAAACCGGGTCGTATTGGCGCCGGCGCAACTCGGCTTGGAGCGCCTGCATGAACACGCCCGATTCTTCGCGCAGGCCGTTCTCGCCGTGATGAACGGCGCAGCCGGGGCTGAGCGGGTTGCCGCCGAGCACGGCGACCAGTTCGCAGCCGCGTGCGGCATAGGCTTCGATGGTGTTGCTGACCTCGCAGGCCAGCGCGCGGCAACTGCTGCGTCCGGCGTCGCTGTCCATCGCCGCGCGCAGGCTCTGCCCGGGCGGGCGCTTGCGCTCGGGGCCGAGCGCAGCGACTTCGGGGCAGGGCATTTGCAGGATGCCGACGCCGTAGCGGTGACAAAGCGCCAGCAGTTCGAAATTCATGGCCGGAAAGCATGCGGCGCCGGTATCGCGGGCGTTCTGGTTGAGCGCGCATTCAATTATGGCGACGAAGCGGTGGCTCCGGTTGTCGGTAGGGCCGCGCGAGATGCCAAGCAGGTTCTTCATGACACGTAGCGATTTCTGAAGCATTCCTGAGTCTCCCTTATAATCGCCGGCTATTCTGAGATCGGCAAGCCTAAAAGAAAGGGTAGCAGAGATGCAGGTGCTTATTATGGTTTTGATCGGCCTTGGCGCCGGCATAAGCTCTGGATTGTTCGGCATCGGTGGTGGCGTGCTGATTGTTCCGGGCTTGGTTTACTTCCTCGATTTTCCGCTGCATCGCGCCATCGGTACCAGCCTGGCCGTGTTGCTGCCGCCGATCGGCGCGGCGGCTGTCTACGCCTACTACCGTGCCGGGCAGATCGACTGGCGCGCGGCGGTGATCCTCGCCGTCACGATCTTCATCGGTGCCTGGATTGGTGCCAAGGTGGCGACCAACCTGAGCGTCCACTGGTTGCGCACCCTTTTCGGGGTGTTCCTGATCGGGTTGGGGTGCTACACGCTGTACTCGGGACGGGGCGCGTGACGGAGGGGGCTGCCGCGCCTACGCCTCCGGCGCGAGCACGATAGCCGCCAGCGGCGGCAGGGTCAGCGACAGCGAAAAGGGGCGGTTCATCCACGGTTCTTCCTCGGCGACGCATGCCGTGTTCCCGATGCCGCTGCCGCCATAGACCGCCGCGTCGGTGTTCAGCACTTCGCGGTAGCTGCCGCCGGCCGGCACCCCGATGCGGTAGTCCTGGCGAACGACCGGGGTCAGGTTGAGTATCACGATCAGCATTTCGCCGTCGTTACCGCGGCGCAGGTAGCTGATCACCGACTGCTGCGCGTCGTGACAGTCGATCCAGTCGAAGCCCTTCCAGTCGAACTCGTAACGGTGCAGCGCCGGAGTGTCGCGGTAGAGATGGTTGAGGTCGCGTACCAGCCGCTGCATGCCCTGATGCAACGGGTAGTCGAGTACGTACCAGTCGAGCACGCTGGTACTGTCCCATTCATTGCCCTGGCCGAATTCGGTGCCCATGAACAGCAGCTTCTTGCCAGGATGGGTGAACTGGTAGGTGTAGAGCGTGCGCAGGTTGGCGTGCTTCTGCCATTCGTCGCCGGGCATCCGGTGGAGCATCGACTGCTTGCCGTGCACCACTTCGTCATGCGAGAAGGGCAGCATGAAGTTTTCGGTGAAGCAGTAGAGCATGCTGAAGGTCAGCATGCCATGGTGATACTGGCGGTGGATCGGCTCGTTGGCCATGTAGCGCAGCGTATCGTTCATCCAGCCCATGTTCCACTTGATGTCGAAGCCGAGGCCGCCGACGTAGACCGGGCGACTGACCTGCGGCCACGACGTCGATTCCTCGGCAATCATCAGCGTGCCGGGGCACTGCTCGTGCACCGCGACGTTGAGTTCCTTGATGAAGTCGATGGCCACCAGGTTCTCGCGTCCGCCGTACTGGTTGGGAATCCATTCGCCTTCCTCGCGTGAGTAGTCGAGGTAGAGCATCGAGGCCACGGCATCGACGCGCAGGCCGTCGATGTGCATTTCCTCGAGCCAGTAGACGGCGCTCGACAGGAGGAAGCTTTTTACCTCGTTGCGCCCGAAGTTGAAGATCAGCGTCGACCAGTCCTTGTGCTCGCCGAGGCGCGGATCGGCGTGTTCGAACAGCGCGGTGCCGTCGAAACGCGCCAGGCCGTGCGCGTCCTTCGGAAAGTGCGCCGGCACCCAGTCGAGCAGCACGCCGACGCCGTTGCGGTGGCAATGGTCGACGAAATAGCGGAAGTCGTCCGGCTCGCCGAAACGGCGGGTCGGCGCGAAATAGCCGGTGACCTGGTAGCCCCATGACGGATCGTAGGGGTGTTCGGTGATCGGCAGCAGTTCGATGTGGGTGAAGCCCATCTCCTTCACGTAGTCGACCAGACGATGCGCGGCCTCGCGGTAGTCGAGGAAACCGCCTTCCGCGTCGCGCTGCCAGGAACCGAGATGCACTTCATATACCGACATCGGCAGATGCTGCCAGGCGGCCTGCTGCCGTTGCGTAATCCATTTTCTGTCGTTCCACGCATAGGTGCCGCGGGCGGGGATGACCGAGCCGGTGCGCGGCCGTAGTTCGTGCTGCTGGCCGTACGGGTCGGCCTTGAGCAGGATCTCGCCGCTGTCGCGGTTGCGGATCTCGTACTTGTAGATGTGCCCGGGTTCGAGGTCGGGAATGAACAGCTCCCAGATGCCGCTGCCGCCGCGCACGCGCATCGGGTGGCGGCGGCCATCCCAGCCGTTGAAGTCGCCGACCACGCTGACGCGTGCGGCGTTGGGCGCCCAGACGGCGAAGAGGATGCCGCTGACGTCGTCCGCTTCGTGCTCGTGCGCGCCGAGGAAGCTGCAGGCGTGGCGGTGCCGGCCCTCGGCGAACAGGTGCAGGTCGAGGTCGCCGACCTGCGGCAGGAAGGTGTAGGGATCGCGCGCGATGTGTTCGCGGCGGCTGCCGTCGCGCCAGACCAGGCTGTAGTGCATCGGCAGGTCGCTGCCGTCGCCGCGCCACTCGAAGTGGTCGGAGCCGGGCAGACGGGTCATCACCCGGTCGCCCTCGGCGATGCGCACCTCGGCGGCTCCCGGGAGGTAGGCGCGCACGAGCACGCCTTTTCCGTCGGGGTGGCGGCCGAGCACGGCGAAGGGGTCGTGGTGGTTGGCTGCGGAAATTCGTTGCAGTTCACTGTCGAGCGGGGTCTTTTTCATGATTGTCGTCCGTGGCTTCATTGATCGGTTCAGTATGGGCGATCAGGCCGGCGTTGGCCAGGATTGCCGGAGCAGCACCAGCGAGCGTCCCGGCAAGGGGAATACGCAGCCGCGGGCGTAGTGTTTTTCCGCGTGGCGGTTCTCCGGATCGTTCGTGTCGATCGCCACCTGCCAGCGTTTGTTGCCCTGGAAGCCGGGAATCTGGAAGGGCACCGCCTCGTGGTAGGCGTTGATCAGCAGCAGGAAGTTGGCGTCGCGCACCGGTTCGCCCGCGGCGTCGACTTCGCCGATCGCATCGCCCGCCAGGTACATGCCGAGACAGTGCGCGAATCCCTGGTTCCACTCGGTGTCGCTCATTTCCAGCCCTTCCGGGGTGAACCAGAGAATGTTCTTCTCGCCATTCGGCGCGCCGTGTGGCCGGAAGTAGGTACGCCGGCGGAAAATCCGGTGCGCGCGGCGCAGGGCGATTACCCCGCGAACGAAGGCGAGGAAGTCGCGATCTTCCGGTTTCAGGTTCCAGTCGAGCCAGCTCAGCTCGTTGTCCTGCGCATAGGCGTTGTTGTTGCCTTGCTGGGTGCGCCCCATCTCGTCGCCGGCGACCAGCATCGGCACGCCCTGCGAGAGGAACAGGGTGGTCAGCAGGTTGCGTTTCTGGCGGGCCCGCAACGCGACGATCTCCGGATCGTCGGTCGGTCCTTCCTTGCCGCAGTTCCAGCTGCGGTTGTGCGATTCGCCGTCGTGGTTCTTTTCGCCGTTGGCCTCGTTGCGCTTCTTCTCGTAGCTCACCAGATCGTGCAGCGTGAAGCCGTCGTGCGAGGTGACGAAGTTGATGCTGGACCACGGGCGGCGACCGTTGTGCGCGTACAGGTCGCTCGACCCGGTCAGCCGCGAGGCGAGGTCGCCGATCAGGCCGCCGTCGCCTTTCCAGTAGGCACGCAGCGCGTCGCGGTACTTGGCGTTCCACTCGGCCCAGCCGGCGGGAAAGTTGCCGACCTGGTAGCCGCCGTCGCCGACATCCCACGGCTCGGCGATCAGCTTGACGCCGGAGAGCACCGGGTCCTGGCGGATGATGTCGAGGAACGCGCTGCCCCGGTCGAATTCGTGCGCCTCGCGCCCCAGCGTCGCGGCGAGGTCGAAGCGGAAACCGTCGACGCGCATCTCCTGCACCCAGTAGCGCAGGGAATCCATGATCAGCCGGAGCACCTGCGGATGCTGCGTGTCGAGCGTGTTGCCGCAACCGGTGTAGTCGCGGTAGTAGCGCGCGTCGGGCATCAGGCGATAGTAGGCGGCGTTGTCGATGCCCCGGAAGCTCAAGGTCGGGCCGAGGTGGCTGCCCTCGCCGGTATGGTTGTAAACGACGTCGAGAATCACCTCGATCCCGGCGCGATGCAGGGCCTTGACCATCGCCTTGAACTCGCGCACCGGGTCGGCCGTTGCCGCGTAGCGCGGGTCGGGCGCGAAATAGCCGAGCGAGTTGTAGCCCCAGTAGTTGCGCAGGCCTTTCTCCAGCAAGTGCCGGTCGTCGACGAAAAAATGCACGGGCATCAGCTCGACGGCTGTTACCCCCAGCCGGCGCAAATGCTCCAGCACAGGCGGGCTGGCCAGCCCGGCGTAGGTTCCGCGCAGCGCCTCGGGAACCTCCGGATGGCGAATGGAAAAGCCGCGTACGTGCAGTTCATAGAAGAGCGAATCGTTCCAGGCGATGGCCGGCGGCGTGTCGTCGCCCCAGTCGAAACGCGGGTCGACGACTTCGCATTTGGGCATCAGGGTCGCGTTGTCGCGCCAGTCGAACGACAGGTCCTCGCGTTTGGAGCCGATCTTGTAGCCGAAATGGACGTCGTGCCAGCGCAGCTTGCCGCGGAGGGATTTTGCATACGGATCGAGCAGCAGCTTGTTGGGATTGAAGCGATGGCCGTTTTCCGGGTCGTAGGGGCCGTGCACGCGATAGCCGTAGAGCTGCCCGGGCGCGGCGTCGGGCAGATAGCCGTGCCAGACGTGGTCGGTCTGTTCCGGCAGCACCACGCGTTCGGTCTCGCGCCGCCCGCGCGGGTCGAACAGGCAGAGTTCGACCTTTTTCGCGTGTTCGGAGAACAGAGCGAAATTCACGCCGCGGCCGTCCCACGACGCGCCGAGGGGAAAGGGGTTTCCGGGCAGTATCCTGCGGGACTTCTCGGTCATTGTTCGCTCCTGGGTGTTCCCCGCAAACGGCCTTGCCGTTATTGTCCCTTGACGGGTGCAGCGGGCTAGGAAAATGCCGCACGGACTCTGCAGCATCGGATGCGCCGGGACAACGATGCCATCATCCGGCGCGTTATTGAATAAGTGGTTTCACTGAGGTGACAAACCGGTTACCGGTTCGTTCCCGGCGGTCGAGGTGTCCTGGTCGGGCCGGGGCGGGGAGGGCGGTGCTCTCCCCGGGCGTTGTCGGCACACGGCTACGGTGTTGGCGGTGTGCAGCTCGGCGAGATGCAGATCTGGTTGCGTCCTCGGTGCTTCGCTTCATAAAGCGCCCGGTCCGCATCCTGGAGGATTTCGTCCAGGTCCGATGAATTGGCGGGCAGGCAACTGATCCCGATGGAGACGGTAAAGCTGATCTCCCCGCCGCTCGGCAGCCTTGTTTTTGCGCTGGCGACCGCTTCCCGTAACCTGTTGGCCGCGATTGTCGCGTTGTCGGGAGATGTGTTCGGCAACAGGGCTACGAACTCCTCACCGCCAAGACGGGCAAAAAGGTCGATTTCCCTCAACGTGCCAAGGCAGATGCGGCAGAACTCCTTGAGTACGATATCGCCTGACTTGTGCCCGTAGGTATCGTTGATCCGCTTGAAGTGGTCGATGTCGAGCAGAAGCAGGACCAGTGGTTGGTAGTGGCGCTGGCTGCGCAGCAACTCTCGCTGGGTTACTTCGCCGAAATAGCGGCGGTTCCATACGGCCGTCAGGCTGTCCGTGTACGCTTGCCGCTCCATTTCCTCCGCGTGCCGGCGCGCAATTTCTTCCTGTTGTTTTTTCAAGTACACGAAAACGAGGCTTGCGCTCAGGATGGCCAGCAAGACATAGCCAAAAGAAATAATCGCCAGTCCCTGAGGCTGACGGGCGAAGGAGGTTGCATACAACGATGACTCGGGAAGCCACAGTACGAGTTTCGCATAGTAACTATCGATTTTCCCCGGCGGGAATTGGGCTTGCCAGGCAGCTTTCTGTTCTGGGTTGTCCAATCCCTCCTGCTTTAGCGGATACACCGTGCCATAGAGGAAAAGCCCTTTCTCGTTGCGTAACTCCCCGTGCTCGTTCCCCGTGATATAGCGCCATTCCGCCTCGAATTGCTCGGCAAAACTTCCTCCCCTCTGGCTCAACGCCTCCGGCAGTTGGGCGTGGGGCAGCGGACTATCGCTTAGCCAATGTCCCTCCTTGTTGACCAGCATGCTGATGCGGTTGTGGTTGTGCGTGTCTCCGATTCGCTGCAGTTCTTCCAGCATCTTGCTCCCCCGGTAATTGAATACGACGACGCCTTTGATTTCGCCGTCGTCGCTGGCCACTGCCTGCGCGAGCTGGATAATGGGTTCGCTGCGCTGGTTTTCCACCTGGACGGTCGGGCGAATGACCGTCGACAGGTAGATTTTCGTCGGGCCGAGATGCGTTGCCTCCTTGTAGCACGGACAGGTTGATTGATCTCGCAGTTCGTGCTCCGTTGCCACGACTGTGCGTTTCCCGACGTGGTGTATCCGGATAACTTCCCGACCTGCGGGGTTCAACAGAAGGATTGCGTCGTAGCGGCCGTACCGCTCGGCGAATTCCTTGAAAAACGCTGCAATCTCAACAGGACGCGAATCCTTGAGCGCCACGAGGTACGCGGCCACGCCGATGTCGCCGACTATTTCAAAAAAATCGCGTTCGATCTGCTGGCTGCTGGCGTCGATGTAACCAATTTCGCGTGTCTTGATGACCTCGATGCGATTGTGCTCGTACGAACTGATTACAGGGTAGACCATCACTACGGTGATCAGCACCGAGAAGACCACAAACAACCCGACGGCGCGGCGAAGCAGCCGAAGGGAAAAGAGGCGATCGACCTTTATAGGCATCGGAACTCTCCACGCGAGTTGCGGGGATAAGCCCATACTAGACCATCAACGAGGCGTGTGCCTTGCCGACCGGGCGCAGCGCAAAAAAATCCCGGCGCAAGGCCGGGATCAACATGAATCAGTTCGCGTGTTATGGGGTGGGTCGCGCGATTTTGACGTTCTTCTGACGTTCAGCTGCCGATCACGCCGCCGTCGTCGCGGGTGATTGCGACGACCGAAGGGCGCGGCGGGGTCTTGCCTTTGAAGTCGAAGTCCGGCCAGCGCGTCGACGGATCGTCGAAGGTCGAGTCCTTGTATTCGCCCGGGTGCTGCACTGCGACGAACAGGGTCTTGTTGTCCGGCGTGAAGGCTGGGCCGCACATTTCGGCATCCTTCGGGCAGGCGTAGAAGAACTTGGTCAGCGCGCGGCCGGCGCCGTTGACGTCGCAGGCATAGACGCCATCGGGGATGCCGCTCTTGCGCTGCGACGAGCCCTGGTCGGTGGTGATCCACAGACGGCCGCGGTTGTCGAAGGTGCAGTTGTCCGGCGCAGCCAGCCAGTTGCCGAGCTTCTGCGTGTCCGGGTGGTACTTCGCGCCGTGCTCGGGTTTCGACGGGTCACCGGCGAGCAGCAGCACTTCCCAGCGGTACTCGTCGGCCGTATGCATGGCGCCGCGTGCGCCGTCGCTGCCTTCGGTGCCGGGCGGCAGCAGTTCGACGATGTGGCCGTAGAGGTTGGTGGCGCGCGGGTGCAGCTTGCTGATCTGCTCGGCCTTGCGGGTGTTGTTGTTGGTCAGCATGACGTAGACGCGGCCGTTGACCGGGTTGGTTTCGACGTCTTCCGGCCGATCCATCGGCGTGGCGCCGAGCAGGTCGGCGGCGCGGCGCGTGTCGATCAGCACGTCGGCCTGGCTCTTGAAGCCGTTGGCCGCGGTCAGCGGGCCCTGGCCGAAGACCAGCGGCAACCAGCGCAGCGTTCCCTTGTCATCGAATTTTGCGACGGAGAGGACACCGTCATCGAGGAGGTCGCGGTTGGCGGCGGGGTTGTTCGGTACGAACTTCTTCGCGGTGACGAAGCGGTAGATGTATTCGAAGGCTTCGTCGTCGCCGGAATAGACGACGACGCGGCCGTCCGGCGCGACGACGCAGGTGGCGGCTTCGTGCTTGAAGCGGCCGAGCGTGGTGCGCTTGATCGGCGTCGATTTGGGGTCGTAGGGGTCGATCTCGACGACCCAGCCGAAGCGGTTCGGCTCGTTCGGGTTCTTTTCGACATCGAAACGCTCGTGGAAACGCGACCAGCTGTAGCGGGACTTGCCCTTGATGCCGAGGCGCTTGTGGTTGGCGGCCTCGGGGGTCTTCGCGGGATCGCCGCCGAAGTACATGTTGAAGTTTTCTTCGGCGGTCAGCACGGTCCCCCACGGCGTAACGCCGCCGGAGCAGTTGTTGAGTGTGCCGATGACGCGGCGGCCGCTCGGGTCAGCCTTTGTTTTCAGGCGATCGTGGCCGGCCGCAGGGCCGTTGACCTGCATTTCGGTGCTGCGCGCGCTGATGCGGCGGTTGTACTTGCTGCCCTGCACCGGCTCCCAGCCGTTGGCGCCTTTCCTGATTTCGACGATCGTATGGCCGTGCGCCGCAATTTCCACGTCGGCCTGTTCCTTCGTCATCTTGCTGGCGGCGGTGAGCGCCGTAAAGCCGGCGAACATCAGCTCCGGGTTGGTGTATTCGTGATTGACGGCGAGCAGGCCGTGCGTGCTGTTCTTCGAGCCGCGCGGCAGCGGCAGGAAGGCGACGAAGTCGTTGTTGTAGCCGAACTGCTTTTCTTGCGCCTCGGCAGAGATGTTGAACGGATCGAATGCCGGCGCGTCGGCGAGGACCTTGTCGCCCCAGCGCATCAGCACGTCGGCGCGATGGCCGGGTGCGACCTGATGGAACAGCTCCACGTTGTGCGGCGCCTGCGCGAAAGGCAGCGACGACGGGTCGGTGTTGCGCGTCGCAGCGAAGGCGGCAGGCGCGGCAACCGTGGCGGCGCCGGCGGCGAGCAGTCCCTTGAGCGCGGAACGGCGCGAAAGGCGGGCGTCGATCATGTCGGCAAGCGGTGTGGTCGTGATGATTTTGTCGGCGGTGTCGCTCATGCGGTCAATCCTCGTGGTGTCGTGAGTATGTGGATCAGTTGAAAAAGAATTCCTTTTCGGAGGTGCAATGCGGGCAGCACCAACTGTCCGGCAAAGTCTCGAAAGGGGTTTCGGGCGGCGTGTGGCTCAGGGGCTCGCCCTTGCTGCCGTCGTAGACGTAGCCGCAGCGGCTGCATACCCAGAGATCAAGGCGGCCGTCCGGGCGGCGGGCAACGGATTTTGGCGAGGCGGGTGAGCGGTTTTTATCGGCACTCATGATGGAGGCCGATGATCGCCGCTGGAAATGACAGGCGTGTTACACCAAGATGACGCGGAAATGAAAACGGGGAGGGCGATCAGGCCCTCCCCGCTGCGGTACCCGCGAATTGTCGATGAGGCCTGAAGATGTATGAATTCGTCACCCCGGCGAAGGCCGGGGTCCAGTCGGCGATTGCTCTCCGATACTGGATACCGGCCTACGCCGGTATGACGGCACCTTTCAACTTCATCGGGCCGAAGCAATATAGATTCGGCCCGAATAACGCTTGAATTTCGGGTTATTGTCCCGACATGGGAATGATGGAAACGACAGAAAAAGAAGTTCAAACGCTGGAGCAGTTGTATGCCCTACGCAAGCAAGCGGTCCGGCTGCACAAAAGCGGGATGCGTGTGATGCAGATTGTCACGGCGACGGGGCTCAGCTGGCCGGGCGTACGCATGGCCCTGGACTTGTACGAAGCAGGCGGCATGGTCGCCTTGAAGCCCTCCGTACGCGGGAAGAAACCGGGTACGGGTCGAAGCCTGTCAGCGGAACAGGAACAGGCCCTTCAGCGCATCATCTGCGACAAGCGCCCGGAACAGCTGAA
>NZ_JCANUT010000024.1:0-49968 GCF_059569095.1 Propionivibrio pelophilus DSM 12018
CGGCGCCCTGATCAAAGACGCCGGCAAGAAGAAGGTCTTCCTGATCCTCGACAACTTGCGTGTCCATCACAGCAAGCCGGTGAAAAAATGGGTGACCGAACACGCCGAGCAGATCGAACTGTTTTACCTGCCGAGCTACAGCCCGGAATTAAACCCCGAGGAACGATTGAATGCCGATCTCAAACAGGCGATGGGGTCAAAAGTCCCAGCCCGTACCAAAGCCAAACTCCGCTCCGCCGCGACCCAGCACATGACCGAACTTGAGCGTTCGCCTGAACGCATCAAGGCCTTCTTTCAGGACAAACAGGTTCGCTATGCCGCGTAAAAACTTATTCGGGCCTGATCAATAAGAACCCAGCAGGCCTTGCCCCGCCGATCGTGTTCTGCGGCCACCGGCAACGACCCAGGCCACCGAATTGCCCCGTGACTATTTTTCCGCTACCGCTCCGGAGGAAGATTGAAATGAATACCCTGCGCGTTTCCCGTATGTCCCTGGCGCTGTCTGCCGCGCTTGCCCTCTTTGGCTGCGGCCAGAAGGAAGAACCCAAGGCCGCCGCGCCGGCGCCTGCCCCGACCGCCGCGGCACCGGCTGCTCCTGCGGCAACAGCGATCACCGTCAAGATCGGCCACGTCGCTCCGCTGACAGGACCACAGGCGCACCTCGGCAAGGACAACGAGAACGCCGCGCGCATGGCCATCGACGAACTGAACGCCAAGGGGCTGGAAATCGGCGGCGCCAAAATCACGCTCGAACTCGTGCCCGAGGACGACCAGGCTGATCCGAAGCAGGGCACAATCGTTGCCCAGAAACTGGTCGACGCCAAGGTCAACGGCGTCGTCGGGCACCTGAATTCCGGCACGACCATCCCGGCCTCGAAGATCTATTTCGACGCGGGCATCCCGCAGGTTTCGGGCTCGGCGACCAACCCGAAATACACGCAGCAGGGCTTCGCCACCGCCTTCCGCGTGATGGCCAACGACGTGCAGCAGGGCAAGGTGCTCGGCGAGTACGCCGCCAAACAACTGGCTGGCAAGCGCGTGGCAATCATCGATGACCGCACCGCCTACGGCCAGGGTCTCGCTGATGAATTCGAGAAAGGCGCGAAGGATGCCGGCGCCACGATCGCGACCCGCGAGTTCACCAACGACAAAGCCACCGACTTCGCCGCCATCCTGACCAAGATCAAGTCGACGAAGGCCGACGTGATTTTCTACGGCGGCATGGACGCACAGGCCGGACCGATGGCCAAGCAGATGAAATCGCTCGGGCTCAAGGCGGCATTCCTGACCGGCGACGGCGGTTGCACGCCGGAATTCATCAAGCTCGCCGGCGAGGCCAGCGAAGGCCAGTACTGCTCGCTGCCCGGTGTGCCGCTCGACCAGATGCCCGGCGGCAAGGCGTTCGGCGACGCCTTCTCGGCCAAGTACGGCCAGATCCAGCTCTACGCGCCGTACGTTTATGACGCAGTGATGGTCATGGTCGACGCCATGAAACGCGCCGGTTCGGTGGACGCGGCGAAGTACCTGCCGGAAATCGGCAAGACCGACTTCCAGGGCGTGACCGCCAAGATCCAGTTCGACGAGAAAGGCGACCTGAAGGGTGGCGCGATCTCCCTGTACCAGGTGAAGGGCGGCAAGTGGGAATACCGCGAGACGGTCGGCGGCGGCGCACCGGCAGCGCCGGTCGCGGCGGAAGCCCCGCAGGCTGACGGCGAGAAGAAATCGTAACGCCAGTTCGCTCCCCCGGGACGGTCCCTGAACGGGGCCGTCCTCCCGAGTTTCGTCATTTCTGTTTTGGATAGTCCAAAGCGATGGATATTTTCGTCCAGCAAATCATCAACGGCCTCGTACTCGGCAGCATCTACGCGCTCGTCGCGCTCGGCTACACGATGGTCTACGGCATCCTGGGGCTGATCAACTTCGCCCACGGCGAGGTGGTGATGATCGGCGCGATGGTCGCGCTGTTTTTCGTCAAGGCTTTTTCGGGCCTGCCCGTCGTCATCCTCCTGCCGCTAGCGCTGGCCGCCGCCGCGTGCGTCTGCATGGCCATCGGATTCACCATCGAGCGCATCGCCTACCGGCCGCTGCGCCGCGCGCCAAAGCTCGCGCCGCTGATCACCGCCATCGGCATCTCGATCATCCTCCAGCACCTCGCCATGCTCATCTGGGGCCGCAACTACCACGCCTTCCCGCCGGTCATCCCGACGTCCGCACATGAGATATTCGGCGCCACGATCACCAGCCTGCAGGTGTTCATCGTCCTCATCGCCGCGGCGATGATGGCCGGCCTGACGCTGCTGATCCAGCGCACGCGCCTCGGCCGGGCGATGCGCGCCACCTCGCAGAATCCGGCGATCGCCCAGCTGATGGGCGTCAACATCAACCAGATCATCTCGGCGACCTTCGTCATCGGCTCGGCGCTGGCTGCCGTCGCCGGGCTGATGGTCACCGCCAACTACTCGATCGCGCACTATTACATGGGCTTCATGCTCGGCCTCAAGGCCTTTACCGCCGCCGTGCTTGGCGGCATCGGCAACCTCGCCGGGGCGATGCTCGGCGGCATCCTGCTCGGCATCATCGAATCGCTCGGCGCGGGCTACATCGGCGACCTGACCGGCGGCTTCCTCGGTAGCCATTACCAGGACATCTTCGCCTTCTTCGTACTCATCGGCGTGCTGATCTTCCGGCCGTCCGGCCTGATCGGCGAACGCGTGGCGGAGCGGGCATGATGACACTCACCTTCGACTCCCTGCGCCAGGACAAGCGTGCGGCGATGGTCGCCACGGTCGGGATCGGCCTCGTGCTCGCCGTCTTCCCGTTCCTCGTCGGCAGCACGCTCGGCAACTCCTGGCTGCGCATCGTCGATTTCGCCCTGCTCTACATCATGCTCGCGCTTGGCCTGAACATCGTCGTCGGCTTCGCCGGCCTGCTGGACATGGGCTACATCGCCTTCTACGCGGTCGGCGCCTATCTCTACGCCCTGCTGGCCAGCCCGCACTTCGGGCTGCATTTGCCGGTGTGGATCATCATCCCCTGCGGCGCCGTGCTGGCCGGCATCGCCGGTGCCCTGCTCGGCGCGCCGACACTGCGCCTGCGCGGCGACTACCTGGCCATCGTCACGCTCGGCTTCGGCGAGATCGTGCGCATCTTCATGAACAACCTCAACGCGCCGGTGAACATCACCAACGGGCCGCAAGGCATCTCCAGCATCGACCCGATCCATCTCGGCGGGGTCACCCTGGCCACGCCGCTGGACGTACTGGGCATCACGGTGCCGTCACTGCACGCCTATTACTATCTGTTCCTGGCGCTGGCGCTGCTGATCATCTTCGTTTCGATCCGCCTGCAGGACTCGCGCATCGGCCGCGCCTGGGTAGCCATCCGCGAGGACGAGATCGCCGCCAAGGCCTGCGGCATCAACACCCGCAACATCAAGCTGCTGGCCTTCACCATGGGCGCCAGCTTCGGCGGCGTCGCCGGCGGCCTGTTCGCCGGCTTCCAGGGTTTCGTCAGTCCCGAGTCGTTCAACTTGATGGAATCGATCATGATCCTGTGCATGGTCGTGCTCGGCGGCATGGGCCACATCCCCGGCGTCATCCTCGGCGGGGTCATGCTCACCGTCCTGCCCGAGTTCTTCCGCCACAGCGCGGGGCCGCTCCAGCAAGCGCTGTTCGGCAAGATCCTGCTCGACCCGGAAGCCCTGCGCATGCTGCTCTTCGGCCTGGCACTGGTGCTGGTGATGCTCTACCGCCCGGCCGGATTGTGGCCCTCGACGATCCGTCGCCGCGAGTTCTCCTCCGGCACGGACAAGGAGAGCGCATGAAACCGACGCTGCTGATCGCCAACGCGATCTCCAAGCATTTCGGCGGGGTCAAGGCGCTCACCGATGTCTCGCTGACCATCCGCAAAGGCGAAATCTACGGCCTGATCGGCCCGAACGGCGCCGGCAAGACGACCTTCTTCAACGTACTGACCGGCCTCTACCATCCTAACGGCGGCGAACTGCTGTTCGAGGGCTACAAGCTGCGCGCCAGCGCGCCGCACCTCGCCGCGCAGAGCGGCATCGCCCGCACCTTCCAGAACATCCGCCTGTTCGGCAACATGACGGCGCTGGAAAACGTGATGGTCGGGCGGCACGTGCGCACGCAAGCCGGCGTCGTCGGTGCGGTGCTGCGCGATCCCAAGACGCGGCGCGAAGAAGCCGACATCCACCGCCGCGCCGAGGAACTGCTGCATTACGTCGGCGTTGCCGACCGGGCCAACGACCTCGCCAGGCACCTCTCCTACGGCGACCAGCGCCGGCTGGAAATCGCCCGCGGACTGGCCACCGAACCGAAACTGCTGGCGCTCGACGAACCCGCCGCCGGCATGAACGGCAGCGAAACAGCCGAGTTGCGCGTGCTGATCGAAGGCATCCGCAACGACGGCATCACCGTCCTGCTCATCGAGCACGACGTCAAACTGGTCATGGGCCTGTGCGACCGTGTCGCCGTGCTCGACTACGGCGTGAAGATCTGCGAGGACGTCCCGGCGGTGGTGCAGAAAAACCCGAAAGTCATCGAAGCATATCTGGGAGGCAGCGTTGCTTGAGGTTACCGGACTCCGCGTCGCCTACGGCGGCATCCAGGCCGTGCGCGGCATTTCCTTCCACGTCAACCAGGGCGAGATGGTCGCGCTGATCGGCGCCAACGGCGCGGGCAAGACCAGCACGCTCAAGGCGCTCTCGCGCCTGCTCGATGCTGCCGGCGGCAGTGTCCGCTACTGCGGCAAGGAAGTCGCCAAGCTCGCGCCGCACCAGCTCATCGCCGAAGGCATCGCCCTGGTGCCTGAGGGTCGCGGCGTCTTTCCGCGCATGAGCATCGTCGAAAACCTGCTGATGGGCGCCTACTGCCGCAACGACACGCAAGGAATCGCCCACGACATCGAGCACGTCTTCTCGCTGTTCCCCCGCCTGGAGGAACGCGCCCAGCAATTGGCCGGCACGCTGTCAGGAGGTGAACAGCAGATGCTGGCGATTGGCCGGGCGCTGATGAGCCGGCCGAAGCTGCTGCTGCTCGATGAACCGTCGATGGGCCTTGCCCCGCTGATGGTGCAGAAGATCTTCGAGGTCGTCTGCAGCGTGGCGAAGGAAGGCATGACGGTCCTGCTCGTCGAGCAGAACGCCAAGCTGGAGCTCGAAGTCAGCCAGCGCGGCTACGTCATGGAGAGCGGCGAGATCACCCTCACCGACGATGCCGACAAGCTGCTGGCTAATCCGAAGGTGCGCGAGGCGTATCTCGGGGAGTGAACACCCCCGACCTCCTGACGGTTACAGCGGAACCTTGCAGCACCACAAAGCGCTCCGGCAATGGTGGTTCTCCGCGCATCGTGATATAAACGCGGCCGCCCATCAATGCACCTCCGTCCTTCAAGCTCAGACCCGAAGACAAAGGGAACACCCCGGGCGGGAACAACGATGGCTTGTGTGAACTATTTAACAGGCGAAATCGTGAAAAAGAAGAACAATCCGCGGCGTTGTGATCTGCAGGCGATCTTGCTTTCCATATTGCCGACGCACGAAGCCGCCTGATCCCTCTCAAGAGACCGCCACATGATGCGCCAAGAGAGCGAGAGCTCTCTCGCACCTCCTTCTACGTCTCGGTGACGGATCGTTTCCCGATGAACAAGCAGCTTGATGTGAAATTGACTCGTGAGGTGTTGTTGAAGAAGCACTTGATTTCCTGGATCTTGTTATTGATTTGCCAGACAGCATCGGCTGTTTCCGGTGAGGACGACTACCGCCGGGCCCTGTCTCTGAATGAACAGGGGCGAGGGAAAGAGGCGCTGCTCATACTTGCAGAACTCAAGAATAGGTTCCCGGATACACTCCGCTATCAGTTCGACTATGCGGCAGTTGCCAGCAGCAGTGGTGAGCATACGGCCGCGTTAGGCAGTGTTGATACCCGTACCGAAAAAGAGGCGCCGCACTATGCTCTGGAGGCGCTTTTTCGTTCGGCCGTCGCGCTTGCCGACATGCCTCGCGCCGAACGGCTGTATGGTCTTCTGGACGATCGGTTCGGTGCCGCAGCCGAAAGCGGAATGGGCCTGGTTCATCTATATCTGCGACTTGGACATTACCCCCGAGCGCTCATGCTGTCCGCCGAATTGCTCGATCGTTATCCCGGGCACATGGGGATACTGGACCTGCGGGCCTACGTTCTGCGCCACTCCGGGCTATTGGGCGAGGCACTCCTCGCCTATCAGGAAATTCAAAGACTTTTCCCAGACAACCGGGACGCACCGAAGGCGATCGGCATGATTCTGGCCGACCTCGGCTCTCCGCAACTCGCGAAGAGCAGCCTGGAAGGGAAGGATATTCGTCTGGCGAGCGACGAATATCTCCGCCTGCTGAAAGATCAGGGTGTTCAACGTATCCGTTGGTCCGCGGGCGATCCAGACGTGCCTTCGCTGCGTTTCCGGAATGCGGACCACGCCATCGCCATCCTCCGCGCCGCGCGCGATGAGGCAATTACACGCGCCGCTTCACACGAGATGATTGGCAACATCCGCGGCAATCTGGTCCTTGCCTATCAACTCCGCCAATACTGTTCCGAGGCCATCCAGGAGTATGAGCGTCTGGTCGCTGACAGCCACGAGATCCCGTCTGAAATTCGTCGGGCAGCAGCATCTTGCCATTCCTCGACAGGTCGTTACGCAGAGGCCGAAAGAATGTTTCACCAGCTGGTGGAAGAAACGCCAGATTCCTATGAGAGCTGGTCAGGATGGATCTATGCGCTGGCCGACCTTGAGCGTTTCGACGAGGCCGAGAAAGCATGCCGGGAGCTGGTCGCCATGTTGGCCCGGACGGATCACGGAATTCCGGCGAAGGCGGCCGACTATACGTCAGCGCGTCTTACGCAAGCCATGCTCGCCGCTTATCGCAATCGCTACGCCGAGGCGCAATTGCGCCTGGATTCGTTGCAAGCCGATGCCCCGGCTTCGCTAGACACAACCGAGGCCATTGGAATTCTGGCTGCATGGCGAGGGCAACCGCGCAGGGCCGAAGAACAGTTCCGGATTGTCCTGGGCGAACAGTCCGGGCGCCTCGAGTCTCGTCTTGGTCTGGCAAATGCTCACCTCGACCAAGGTGATGCCACCTTGTTGCGCCAGATTGTCGGTCAGCAGGACGACGACGGGTTGGCTCGGCGCAGCGTCCGCGAATCACGGCGCCGTCTGGAATTGCGCGACAGCCATTACGTTGTTGGCGATGCCACCTTTGGCAACGATCAAGACTCTGTTGCAGGAAACCGGACGCGTGAATTCGACCTGAAGGCTTACAGCAAACCGTTTGGCGATGATCATTGGCGAGCTTTCGGACGCTACCGTGACCTGTGGAGCAATCCCGTTGCCAGCGTAACCGCCAGCAATGCGAGCGCGGGCTTGCGATACATGGCTGTCGACTGGACAGCGGAAGTTGAAGCCGGCAGTAACGGTTACGGCAGGCTTGAAACAAGTCACTCGCTGTCCGACCTCTGGACGACAAACCTTGCGATCGAGAGGAACACATTTTTCCGGCAGGCGCGGGCGGTGGAAAACGGCATCACGGCCGACAGGGTGGATTGGAGCTTGCGTTGGCGCCAAGACGAGAATCTCGATCTCGGAGGGGGTTATCGTCTCACCGATTTTGATGATAACCGGCGATCGGAAGCCTATCTTTTCCTGAACAAAGGTCTTTACGCTGATTTTGATCGCCGTCTCTCGGCCGCCATCCGAATCGGCGGTCAGCGCAATAGCAACCCGGAAGCAGCGTATTTTTCGCCGGAGCGTCAAACGGAAATCTCCGGTACTGTCGCTTTTGAATTTCGCTCCTGGCACGACATGACGACCAGGAAATCCTCCCTGTGGCACAGGGTATGGATAACGGGAGGCGAGGTCTGGCAGGCGGGTTTTTCCGCTCACCCGATGAGCAACATCGGCTACGGGCAGGACATCGCTCTTACCGATGCGTTTCGCCTGCGCTGGTCGATTGCTCGCACCCGCTATCCCTTTGACGGGGAAAACGCCTCCTACTACACCGGAACGATCGGCTTCGAGGGGTATTTCTGATGTTGCGCGCAGTCCTGCAATTCATCCTCTTGTTCGCAACCTTATTCGTGCAGGCGGAGACCTTTCAGGTCATCAGCTACCACGACGTCGTTTCCATTGAAGAAAAGCTCGCCGCACCCGACGACATCAACGTACGTCGCCTTGCTGATCACTTCGAGTGGTTGAAAGCCAATGGCTACAACGTGATTTCCGTGCAGGAACTGGTCGACGCGCGCAATGGTGTCAGCAAATTGCCAACGAAGGCCGTGCTGCTGACTTTCGACGACGGTTACGCCAGTTTCTACAAGCTGGTATTTCCTCTGCTCAAGGCTTACCAATACCCAGCCACGTTGGCTGTGGTCGGTTCCTGGTTGGAGCAGCGGGAGAAAGTGATGTATGGCACCCGCCAAGTGGATCGGCAGCGATTCCTGACCCTCGAGCAGCTAAAGGAAATTGCTGCCAGCGGCCTGGTCGAAATCGCCTCCCACTCCTACGACCTGCATCGCGGAATCCCGGGCAATCCCCAAGGAAATGAAATGCCGGCGGCAACAACCCGTGCGTACAGTTCCACGAGTTCATCTTACGAAAGTGACTTGGTCTACGAGTCAAGGATTCGTCAGGACCTTTCGCGAAACAGCGACTTCATCGAGGCACTGACCGGCAAGCGCCCTCGGGTCATGGTTTGGCCCTACGGGCGATACAACGGCGAGGCCCAGCGCATTGCAGGAGAGCTCGGCATGTTCATTACGATGAATCTGGACGATGGCGATAACCTCCTGGCGAACGGACTTTCCGATATCCGCCGCTACTACATTCAGAAAGACATGCCGGCTGCCGACCTGGCTCAAACGCTCGGCACGCAGAGCAAACGCGCGATGCGTGTCATGCACGTGGATCTCGATTACATCTACGATCCGGACCCACGGCAACAGGAGAAAAATCTGGGCCTGCTGCTCGATCGGGTCAAGGCGGCAGGAGTAACCGCCGTCTTTCTTCAGGCTTTTGCGGATGACAATGCCGCGGGTGTCGCCAGTCGGCTCTATTTTTCCAATCGCCATCTGCCGGTCAAGGCTGATCTGTTCAACCGGGTCAGCTGGCAAGTCGCCTCGCGAACCGGATCTCGAGTTTTCGCCTGGTTGCCGCTGACCGCCTTCGTACCTCCATCGGGTCATCCTTTGCACAGCCACAAGGTCGTCGCCGCTGACGGCAGCGCGGGTGTTGGTTATTCCCGACTGAGTCCCTTTTCAGCCGAGGTGCGTGAATACGTCGCGGAGATCTACGAGGATCTCGGGCGCCACGCTTACTTCGACGGGATTCTCATCCACGATGACGCAGTTCTTTCCGACCAGGAAGACGACAGCGTTTTCGCGCGTGACTATTACGCCACGCGCTTGGGTCTTCCCGGCGACGTGACGACCATCCGAGCGAATCCTGAAATGATGCAACGGTGGATCGATGCCAAGACGGAGCATCTCTCGTGGTTCGCCGAAGAGCTGCGTCGACGTGTCGAGAATTTCCGCAAGCCTGTCATGTTGGCGCGCAATTATTACGCGGAACCCATCTTGAATCCACAAGCGCAGACGTGGTTTTCGCAATCACTTCCCGATGCCCTCCGCCGTTTCGACTGGGTCGCCGTCATGGCAATGCCGTATATGGAAAAGGCCACCGATGCGAACGCCTGGCTGGATCGCCTGATTCAGGTAATACGCAGCGAGAAGGGGGCCGAGCAGAAAGTGATTTTCGAGTTGCAGGCCAAACGCTGGGCGCCCGACGAGCCCGTACCCTCCGAGGAGATCGCCAGCTGGATGCGCCGGTTGCGCATCGCGGGCATTAGGCATTTCGGCTACTACCCGGACGATCCTTTCGCCAACCATCCGGAAATCACAACGATCAGGAAGGAACTGTCGATCCGGGGGTACGCCCAATGACGCTATCGACAGAAATACGGGCCTTGCTGCTTGAAGGTTCGTCGGCCTTCATTTTCAATTTCTGCTTCCTCTACCCCCTTTTCATGTCATGGGTCTGGATCACGGGGAGCATCGCCTATTGGTTCCGCTATGAGAAGCGTGCTTCCGATCCCGCGCACCCGCCTCGACTCGAGAGCTTTCCGAAAATCGCCTTGGTCGTTCCCTGCTTCAACGAACAGGATCATGCCGAGGAAACGATACTTAACATGCTGGCCCACGATTATCCGAACATGGAGGTCATTGCGGTCAATGACGGCAGCCGTGACAGAACGGCAGAGATTCTCGATCGCCTTTGTGCCGAGCATCCCCGATTGCGCGTCATTCACCAGCAGACGAATCAGGGCAAGGCGGTGAGTTTGACTGTTGCAGCGCTGATGACGGATGCCGAATACATTCTTGGCATCGACGGCGATGCGCTGCTGGACCAACGTGCCGCACGCTGGATGATCCGCCACTTCATTGGAAGCCCTCGTGTCGGAGCCGTAACAGGAAATCCCCGTCTTCGCACCCGATCGACGCTTCTCGGACGCATCCAGGTCGGCGAATTCTCGTCAATCGTTGGCATCATCAAACGCGCCCAGCGTACCTACGGTCGACTGTTCAGCGTTTCCGGCGTGTGTGTCATGTTCCGCAAGGTAGCGCTGACAGATGTCGGTTTTTGGTCACGCGAAACTCTGACAGAAGACATCGACATTAGCTGGAAACTTCAGCTCGCGCATTGGGACGTACGTTTCGAGCCTGCGGCGACGTGCTGGATTCTGATGCCGGAAACCCTGCGCGGGCTCTGGAAGCAACGCTTGCGTTGGGCTACCGGAGGCGCGCAAGCCATCCTCAAGTTTCGCGGCATCTGGAAACAGTGGACCAAGCGGCGCATGTGGCCGGTGTATATTGAATACGCTCTCAGTCTGGCGTGGTCGTACTTGATGGTCTGGACCATCGCCATGTTCCTGCTCGGACTCGTTATCGATTTGCCGAACGAACTCAAGGTAAGAACCTTGCTCCCAGGCTGGACAGGATTGCTTATAGCCGTCACGGCTATGCTGCAAACCTGCGTCGCCATGCTGCTCGACACCCGCTACGATCATCGCCTGTGGCAAAACTACTTCTACGTAATCTGGTATCCGTTTGCCTACTGGATGATCAATATGTTCACCGCCGTGGTCGCGTTCCCCAAGGCGCTGCTTCGCAAAAAGGAACAGCGCGGGCTCTGGACGAGTCCGGACCGGGGTTTGCGCTAAACGAGACCGATCAAGAAATGTCATTACCTCCCCATATCCGTGTCCGCTGCGCGGATGGACACCCACTGATCTTTCGCCGCCCGGAAGGACAGCCCAAGACCGCGCGTAATGCCATGCTTCTGGCGACAGGAATCGGCTGGTCGGTCTGGCTGTATCTCTGGCGCCCGCTCCTGACTCTTTTTCTTTGGTATTGGGGAGGTGAGATTGCCGAGCATCAGTGGATCGAGCTGGCCGGTTTGAACGGGCTCGTTGATTTTACTTATCACGTCATGCCTTTCGGCATAGCACTCTGCGCTCTACTGCTCGCCTGGGCACTAACCAACTACCTTCGGTTTCGTGGGCGGGAGAGACGGAAAGCGCGACCACTGAGCTCCGCGGATGCCGACGCCAGATGGACACGGATCTCTCCTGCCGCGCTGGAAAACGGGCGAAAAGCGAAAAACCTGGTTTGCTGGCATGACGATGACGGCATATTGCTCGGATTTTCCGAGGCTTGCGCCGAATCGTCGCACGTGGTTTCCCCGACCGCTGGGTCTTTGACCTCGCCGCCAAACCATTCAGGGCGCATTGAGCTTCAGAGCGAGCAAAAGCGGGCAGCTGCAGCAGTTTTCCCCGGCTGATAGAATCAGCTTTTGAAACACGCCCCTGCACCGCCATGACCGCTCGCCTGCGGGAAATCCCGTACAACTACACGTCCTTTTCCGACCGCGAAATCGTCATCCGCCTGCTCGGCGCGGAAAACTGGGCAATCCTCGACGAACTGCGCAGCCAGCGCGTCACCGGCCGTTCGGCGCGGATGCTCTACGAGGTGCTCGGCGACATCTGGGTCGTGCAACGCAATCCGTACCTCGAAGACGACCTGCTGGCCAACCGCCAGCGCCGCGCTGCGCTGATCGAGGCCTTGCGCCACCGCCTGCGCGAAGTCGACAAGCGGCGTCTGGGCAACGAGAAGGTCTTCGATCTGTGCACCGCGGCACACGCGGCGGTCGACGCCTTCGCCCGCCACTTCGACGACACCGCCACACTGCGCCAGCGCGTGCTGAAAACGCTGTCGCGGCACACGCGCAAGGACAACATTGCCTTTGACGGACTGGCGCGGGTCACGCACGTCACCGACGCCACTGACTGGCGCGTCGAGTACCCGTTCGTCGTGCTCTACCCGGACAGCGAGGACGAAATCGCGCCGTTGGTGCGCGAGTGCATCGAGCTCGGGCTGACCATCATCCCGCGCGGCGGCGGCACCGGCTACACCGGCAGCGCCGTGCCGCTGACGCCCAGGTCCGTCGTCATCAACACCGAGAAGCTGATCGACATCGGCCCGGTGGAAGAACTTACCCTGCCCGGCTGCGACCGTCCGTACGCCACGCTGCGCACCGGTGCCGGCGTGGTCACCGACCGGGTGGCCGATACGGCGACAGCGGCCAGCCTCGTCTTCGCCGTCGATCCCACCTCGGCCAGCGCCTCGTGCGTCGGCGGCAACATCGCGATGAACGCTGGCGGCAAGAAGGCCGTGCTGTGGGGCACCGCCCTCGACAACCTGGCGTGGTGGAAGATGGTCGACGTCGACGGCCTGCCGATGGAGATCACCCGCCTCGGCCACAACTTCGGCAAGATCCACGAGCAAGAGGTCGCCCGCTTCGAGATCCGCCGCTTCGAAAAGGATGGCGTGACGCTGCGAGGCGCGCCCGAGCTGCTCGAAATCCCCGGCGCCACCTTCCGCAAGACGGGCCTCGGCAAGGACGTCACCGACAAGTTCCTCGCCGGCCTGCCCGGCGTGCAGAAGGAAGGCACCGACGGTCTGATCGTCGCTGCGCGCTGGGTGCTGCACAAGATGCCGCCGCACACGCGCACGGTCTGTCTCGAATTCTTCGGCCAGGTTCGCGAGGCGGTGCCGGCGATCGTCGAGATCACCGACTACTTCAAGCCCGGCGGCGCCGGCCACGCGGCGGGCGTGCAACTCGCCGGCCTCGAACACCTCGACGAACGCTACGTGAAGGCCATCGGCTACACCGCCAAGGCCAAGCGCCACGGGCGGCCGAAGATGGTCCTGATCGGCGATATCGTCGGCCACGACGAAAAGGCCGTGATGGGCGCCGCCTCGGAGGTGGTGCGCCTGAGCAACCTGCGCTCGGCCGAGGGCTTCATCGCCGTCGACGCCGACACACGCAAGAAATACTGGCTCGACCGCTCGCGCACGGCGGCCATCTCCAAGCACACCAACGCCTTCAAGCTCAACGAGGACGTGGTCATCCCGCTGCCGCGCATGGGTGACTACTGCGACGGGGTCGAGCGCATCAACATCGAGCTGTCGATCCAGAACAAGCTGGCCTTGTGCGACAACCTGACGGCCTTCCTCCAGGGCGACCTGCCGCTGCGCAGCACCGACGCGACGATCGACGCTGAGGTGCTGATCGGTGATTGCCGGCAGGCCGCGCTCGACGCGGTCGTCGCCGTGCGCGCCCGCTGGCAATGGCTGCTCGACCACCTCGACCTGCCGCTGGCCGCTGCCGAGGTGCAGTTTGCCGAGTACGGCGTGCAGGGCGGCAAGCTGACCAACAAGGCGCCAGCACCGACGCTGTTCCACCGCCTGCAGGATTATTCCGTGCGCGTGTCGTGGAAAAACGAACTGCGCCCGCAACTGGAAACGATCTTCGACGGCAAGGTCTTTCAACCCGTTCTCGAACGCATCGACGCGATCCACAAGCAGACGCTGCGCAGCCGCGTCTTCGTCGCCCTGCACATGCACGCCGGCGACGGCAACGTGCACACCAACATCCCGGTCAACTCGGACGACTACGCCATGCTGCAGACCGGCAACCGCGCCGTCGAACGCATCATGCACCTGGCACGTTCGCTCGACGGCGTCATTTCCGGCGAGCACGGCATCGGCATCACCAAGCTGGAATTCCTCACCGAGGAGGAAATCCGCCCGTTCCGCGAGTACAAGCAACGCATCGATCCGAACGGCCATTTCAACCAGGGCAAGCTGATGGCCGGCAGCGATTTGCGCGGCGCGTACACCCCGTCGTTCTCGCTGCTCGGCGCCGAGTCGCTGATCCTCGAACAATCTGAAATCGGACGCATCTCGACGCTGGTCAAGGACTGCCTGCGCTGCGGCAAGTGCAAGCCGGTCTGCTCGACGCACGTACCGCGCGCCAACCTGCTCTACTCGCCGCGCAACAAGATCCTCGGTACCTCGCTGCTGATCGAGGCTTTCCTCTACGAGGAACAGACCCGGCGCGGCGTCTCGCTGAAGCACTTCGACGAGTTCAACGACGTCGCCGACCACTGCACCGTCTGCCACAAGTGCTTCAAGCCGTGCCCGGTCGACATCGATTTCGGCGACGTGTCGATCGCCATGCGCAACTTCCTGCGCGAGCAGGGCAAGAAGAAGTTCGTTCCCGGCAAGGCCTTGGCGATGGCCTTCCTGACCATGAAGGACGCCGGCACCATCCGGCTGATCCGGCAACTGATGACCAAGCTGGCCTACCCGGGGCAGCGTCTGGCGCACCGCCTGGCGAAAGCGCTGGGCCTCGTCCAGCGGCAGACCCGCCAGCCGCCCGCCAGCCTCGGCCAGCCGGCGTTGCGCGCGCAGGTCATCCACTTCGTCAACAAGCCGATGCCGGGGGGACTGCCCAAGCGCACCTCGCGCGCCCTGCTCAACATCGAGGACGAAACGATCGTGCCGGTGATCCGCGACCCGCAGAAGGTCGCCGCGCCGGACTACGATGGCGACGCCGTCTTCTACTTCCCGGGTTGCGGCTCGGAGCGCCTGTTCTCGCAGGTCGGGCTGGCGACGCAGGCGATGCTCTACGAGATCGGCGCGCAGACCGTGCTGCCGCCCGGCTACCTGTGCTGCGGCTACCCGCAGATCGCCGCCGGCGAATCCGATCTCGGGCAACAGATCACCACCGACAACCGGGTGCTCTTCCACCGCGTCGCCAACACGCTGAACTACCTCGACATCAACACGGTGGTCGTCTCCTGCGGCACCTGCATGGATCAGCTGCAGAAGTACCAGTTCGAGAAGATCTTCCCCGGCTGCCGCCTGCTCGACATCCACGAATACCTGCTGGAGAAGGGCGTGAAGCTCGACGGTGTCGAGGGCACCCGCTACCTGTACCACGATCCTTGCCACACGCCGATGAAGACGCAGCCCGGCATCAAGGTCGCCAACGCCCTGATGGGTCAGCGCGTCGATCTTTCCGACCGCTGCTGCGGCGAAGCCGGCACGCTGGCGATGGCCCGCCCGGACGTTTCGACGCAGGTGCGTTTCCGCAAGCAGGAGGAGATCGAGAACGGCGCCGCCGCGCTGCGCGCCGACGGATTCGACGGCGAACTCAAGCTGCTCACCTCCTGCCCGTCCTGCCTGCAAGGACTGTCGCGCTACAACGACGATGCCGGCACCCAGGCCGACTACATCGTCGTCGAGATGGCACGACGCCTGCTCGGGGAAAACTGGCTGGCGGAGTACGTGCAGAAGGCCAACACGGGAGGCATCGAGCGGGTACTGCTCTAACGAAGCGGGCGATGCTATGTGACTTTTTTCCTTGGGCGCCAACAGCTTACGTCATAGGCTGACACTCGGACATTCCATATCCACGAAACGAGCAAAGAAGAACCATGGCCTCCGTCGCTCCGACCACACTCACCATCCCCGATTTCGCCGCCGGCAGCGAGATCATCGCGCGCATTCCGCTGGCCAATCCGCAACTGGCGTGGCACGAGCTCAACGTCATTCTCGACAGCCTGCTCGCCACCCCGCCGAACGTACAAAACTATTTCCAGCTCCTCGAACATCTGCGACTGCCGGTCATCTTCGTTGCCGACGAACTGGCCAAACGGTACCTGAACAAGCCGATTCCATTCGGCGAAATCGAGGATGCGGTTTTTCGCCAGACCGTCCAACTCCAGCTCAAGACCGCCCGGGCCTACGCCCACTGCGCCGAACGGAATCCGCCCGACCCGGACGACTCCCGCAGCGAGCGCTTTGCCACCTTGCTGCACCGCTGCATCCATTTCACCGGGGCAGCCATCATCGAGCATCACCGTGCGCGCCGGGAAGCGCCATGGGGACTATGGATCGACCTGCACGGCTATTACGGTACCGCCGAGGACTTGCACGTCGCCACGCTGCCGGTGCCCAATGTCGACGGATCACACAGCGGCAACACGCATTGCACGGCGGGCTATCTTGCCTGCGTGCTGTTCGACATGGCCGGCAGTTACAGCCTTTCGCTGCGCGACCAGACCGTAGTGCGCCGCTGGGCCGCCGCCTGGGCGCCGCTGGTCAGCCTGCTGCCGGCCATTCCCGGCGAGCCGCTGCCGCCGTACGTGATCGACCTGGTGCAGGACGTCGCCCTGCGCCCCTCCGCGGAATGCCTGCACACCGACCAGATCCGGCGCATCGACAGCAGCCGTCTGGCCATGCAGATCAATCATCTCCGCCAGCAATTGCGCCAACGCATTCCGCCCGCGCAACTGGCGCTCGGTGACGATTGCACGCCGCAACAGTGCTCCCGCCTGCTCGACCATCTGGGCCGCCAGTGGTCGCAGGCACGCGCCGCTCGGCGCTACCGCCGCCACGCCGCCTCCGGACTGACGCGCCTGTGTACCGGCTTCGAGGAAATGCACTATTTCATTTCCGGACAGGAATTCCGCCAACCGGAAAACCTCCGCATTTATTCGCGCAGTGATTTCGAAAGCCTGTTCGCCTTCCGCTTCCAGGAAAATACGCAACAGGCCCTGCAAATCCAGCAGGAAAAGGCAACCGCAAACTACAGCATCGATAGCTGGGAAGTGGTCAACCAGTCGGCCAACGGCTTTCGCCTGGTGCGCAGCAGTTGCGGGCGCAAGATGCTGCATGGACAGTTGCTGGCGCTCTGCCCTCAGGACAGCGCGCATTTTCTCCTGGCCCAGGCCACCTGGCTGATGCAGGAAACGAAGGGAGGGCTGATTGCCGGCATCAAGGTACTTCCGGGCCTGCCCGCGGCCATTTGTGCCCGACCGATCGAACCGCTCGGCAAGCTGCCCGAGTTGTATCAACGCGCCTTCCTGCTGTCGGCCATCGCCTCCGCCGGGACGGAGCAATCGCTGGTGCTGGTGCCCGGTTCGTTCCGGCCGGGACGGACGATCGAGATTTTCACCGACGGCGCCTGGCGCGTCCGCCTGAAGCACATCCTTGACGTCGGCCCGGACTTCGAACGCGTCAGTTTCGAGCCCGGCTAAAAATACACAAGGGGGGCAGCGCCGGAACGCTGCCCCCCTTTGTCGCTTCAGCGCGGGCTTCGCCCGCGCACCTTCAGAGCGTCTGGACCTGCAAGCGGTAGGTCTTGCCCTCAAGGCTGAGGTTGTAGGCAACGACGCTGCCGGGGGCTGCCGACACCACGGTAGCTGGCGCTGCGGCAACGGGCGCGGCCGGCGCAGGTGCGGCGGCCGGTGCGGCGGCCGGAGCCGCTGGAGCCGCGGCTGGCGCCGGCTTCTTCTTCGGCACGGAGACCTTGAAGTTGCCCTTGAGGAAGTCCAGGCCCTTGTTGCCGCCCTTGGTCGCCAGCGCGCCGATGATGAAGATGTTTTCGTCGGTCACCGGCAGGCCGTTTTCTTCCAGCACTTTCTTCGCTTTCGGAATGCCCGGTTCGAGGCCCTTGATGGCGTCGCCGGTGAACACCGGCTTCTTCATCTGCTCGGCAGCGATCTTGACGATTTCGGGGTCCGGGGCGACCGGAGTCTTGCCGAAGTAGCCGAGGACCATGTTGCCGTAGCCTTCGGTGATCTTCTTCCACGGGCCGAGCATCACGTTGGCGTAGGCTTGCTGGAAGTAGAACTGCGACACCGGGGTCACCGAGGTGCCGAAGCCGCCGCGGGCGACGCATTCGGCCATGGCCTTGATGACTTCCGGGTACTTATGGAAGGTCTTGTTTTCGCGCATCATCAGGGTGTTGGCGGTGAGCGCGCCGCCCGGCATCGGGCTGAAGATGACTTCGGTGTCGATGCCGAGGGCTTCCGGCGGGAATTCGTACTCGCTGAGGCATTCCTTGGCGATTTCGTTGGCTTCCATGACCTTGTCGACGTCGATGTCGAGGGTGTACTGGGTGCCCTTGAGGGCATGCCACAGCGAGAACAGGTCGGGCTGGGCGGTGCCGCCGCTCAAGGGGGCGCGGCCGACGCAGACGCCGTCACAGCCGGCTTCGATGGCAGCGATGTACTGGGCGACGCCGGTGCCGCAGGTGTCATGGGTGTGCATGCGCAGTTCGACCTTGTCGCCGAGCAGCTGGCGCGCCTGCTTTATGGTCTCGTGCACCTTGCGCGGGTTCGACGTTCCCGAGGCGTCCTTGAAACAGACGCTGGAGAAGGGCACGCCGGAGTCGAGGATGTCGCGCAGGGTCTTGATGTAGAACTCGGGGTCGTGCGCGCCGGAGCAGCCACGGGGGAGTTCCATCATGGTGACGACGACTTCGTGTTCGAGACCGGCGTTGGCGATGCACTTGCCGGAGTAGATGAGGTTGTTGACGTCGTTGAGCGCATCGAAGTTGCGGATGCGCGTCATGCCGTGCTTCTTGAACATTTTGGCGTGCAGGTCGATCATGTCGGCCGGCTGCTGTTCAAGCGCGACGACGTTGATCCCCCGGGCGAGGGTCTGCAGGCGGACATCCGGGCCGACGGCCTTGCGGAAGGCGTCCATCATGTCGAAGGCGGATTCGCCGCAATAGAGGAACGGTGACTGGAAACGTGCCCCGCCACCGGCTTCGAAGTGGGTGATGCCCGCCGCCACCGCGGCTTCCACGGCGGGGATGAAATCCTTGGTCAGGGCCCGCGCGCCGAAGATGGACTGGAAGCCATCACGGAAACTGGTGTCCTGGAAAAGTATCTTCTTGCTCATGATAAGGCTCCGAATTAGGGGAAAGTACCACGGCAACCGCTGGAGAGGATGGCACGCCCCTCGTTCCGGTCAAACCGCGAAGTATCCTCGCCCCTCTCGTGTCAGTCAATACAACCGCCCCTGCCAGCGGCGTCCGGTCAGACCCCGAGTCGGTGCTTCGGAAAGCGTGCCGAAAAACAACTGCCTTTTCCAGGCTCGCTTTCGATCTCCAGGATCGCCTGGTGCCGCGTCAGCACGTGTTTGACAATCGCCAACCCGAGTCCGGTTCCCCCGGTTTCGCGCGAGCGGCTCCTATCGACACGATAGAATCGCTCGGTCAGCCGCGGCAGATGCTGCGCGGCAATCCCGATACCGGAATCGGTCACCGAGAATACGCCGACGCCGTCAACGACGCGCCAGCGCAGGTCGACGCTCCCGCCGGCCGGCGTGTAACGAACGGCATTGCCAACCAGATTGCCGAAGGCGCTGCGCAATTCGTTCGCACAGCCCGCGATCACCGACAGCGCTTCGACCTCCAGCGAGATTTCATGCTTCCCGCCCGACAATGCCTGCGCTTCGGACAGGATGCTGCGCAGCATCGGTTCGACCTCGACCTGCTCCTCGTTGCCCCGCGGCGCGCCGGATTCGAGCGACGAGAGGGTGAGCAGATCCTGGATCAGGCGCTGCATGCGCCCGTTCTGCTCGCAGATCAGCGACAGGTAGTGCTTGATCTCCGCCGCGCCGTAATCCTCGTAGTTGTCCGAAAGCATCTCGGAGAAACCGGCCACGACGGTCAGCGGCGTCCGCAGTTCGTGCGACACGTTGGCGATGAAATCACGGCGCATGTTTTCCATGCGCTCGATCTGGGTGATGTCACGTGAAACCAGCAGGCTGTGATCCTCGCCGTAAGGGATGACCTGGAGCATCAACACCAGCCCCGCGACACGTCCGCCGCGGTAGATCAGCGGCTCGTCGAAGCGCCGGTTTTCGAGATAGGCGACGAAATCCGGCTGGCGAATCAGGTTGGTCAGCGCTTGGCCGCGGTCACTCGCGGTAGAAAGCGCGAAATGCACGGCGGCACGCTCGTTGATCCATTCGATGTGCTGATGCCGGTCGAAGGCGATCACTCCGTCCGGCAAGGCCTGGAAGGCACGCATGAAGCGGTCGAGGGTTTCGGCCAGCGACTGTTGCTGCCCGAGGCGAATCCGCACCCGGCGATGCAGGCCGGCAAACACCGCGTCCCACACACCACGCCCCTCGGGCAGCGGCCTGTCCAGCGGACCTCCCTGCCAGTCCAGCAACAGGCCGAGATGATAGAGGTGCCAGGCCAGCAGGAGCAGAATTCCGACACACGACGCCAGCACCCCGACCGTCGGCCCGTACAGCAACGCGGCCGGCACGAAGAACAGGAAAAATACCCCGACCAGCAGCCAGAGGGTGCGTATCCAGATGGTTTTCATCAACCGGTGAATCCCGCTCGCTCGTTCAGCCCGGCACCGCGGAGAAGCGGTAGCCGCTGCCGCGCACGGTCTGGATCAGGCGCTCGTGGCCGGTCGTTTCGAGGACGGCGCGCAAGCGGCGGATATGCACGTCTACAGTCCGCTCCTCGACGAAAACATGGTCGCCCCAGACCTGATCGAGCAGCATGGTGCGATTGAAGACCCGCTCCTGATGGGTCATGAAGAAATGCAACAGGCGAAATTCGGTCGGCCCCAGATCGAGCGGTTGGCCGTTACCGGTCACCCGGTGCGTCACCGGATCGATACGCAAGCCCTCGACCTCGACACAATCTTCCGTCATCTGGGGCGCCCGCCGCCGCAACACGGCCTTGATCCGCGCGACCAGTTCGCGTGGCGAAAACGGCTTGGTGAGGTAATCGTCGGCCCCGGCGTCCAGGCCGGCCACCTTGTCCTGCTCCTCGCCGCGCGCCGTCAGCATGATGACCGGCAGATCCCGCGTCCGCTCGTCGCTGCGCAAACGACGGGCAAACTCGATGCCGCTCGTTCCGGGCAGCATCCAGTCGAGCAGGACGACATCCGGCAAGGTGCCATTGACCAGCGGCACGGCTTCTTCCGCCGAATAGGCGCGCATCACGCGATGGCCGGCATGCTGGAGCGCTGCGGAAATCAGCTCCTGTATGGCGGGCTCGTCTTCGACGACCAGGATCGTGGCGGGCATTGCAATCGGTCCTTCGGAAATTTCGACGCTCCCAGTTTATTAAGGACGGATTACAGTTTGATGACAAAAGACCGATCCGGCAAGGCGGCCGCAAAAGAAGGGGTTACGACTTTGCGCTATGATAGCGCCTCCCTTCTTTCGCGAATCCGACCATGGCTGGACTGCGCCCCGAAACACCGACACCGACCGAAATCAAGCTGCACCAGCAATCCCGCGTTCTCGAAATCTCGTTCGACAACGGCGACAGATTCGAACTCAGCTACGAATTCCTGCGTGTCTTCTCGCCCTCCGCCGAGGTGCGCGGTCACGGCATCGGCGAAGAGAAGCTGCAGATCGGCAAGCGTGATGTCGACATCGTGCGCATCGAACCGGTCGGCAACTACGCAATCCGCCCCGTATTCTCCGACGGTCACGAAAGCGGCCTTTACTCCTGGGACATCCTCCATGGCCTGGGCAGCCATCGCGACGAACTGTGGCAAGCCTATCTCGACAGGCTCAAGGAAGCCGGCGCCAGCCGCGATCCCGCCGAGTGCCCCGAACTGCCTCCCGCGCCCGCACCGAGTTGCGGGCTCAAGCGTTGAATTTCCGGCTCCTGCCCTCATTTGCCAGCCACCATGACAGATCAGAACCAGACCCATTTCGGCTTTGAACAGGTCGCCGAGGCCGAAAAGGCCCGGCGCGTGGCCGGCGTTTTCACCTCCGTCGCCCAGCGTTACGACCTGATGAACGACCTCATGTCGGGCGGCCTGCACCGGCTGTGGAAGGCATTCACCATCGACCGCAGCGGTGTCCGCGAAGGATACCGCGTTCTCGATGTCGCTGGCGGCACCGGCGACCTGTCGCTGGCATTCGCGCGGCGCGTCGGCAAGAGCGGTCAGGTCTGGCTGACCGACATCAACAACGCCATGCTGACCAATGGCCGCGACCGCCTCGCCGACAAGGGCTTTCTCCTTCCGGTCACGCAGTGCGACGCGGAGAAGCTGCCGTTCCCCGACGACTATTTCGATTGCGTCACCGTCGCCTTCGGCCTGCGCAACATGACGCACAAGGACAATGCCTTGCGCGAGATGTACCGCGTCCTCCGCCCGGGCGGCCGGCTGCTGGTTCTCGAGTTCTCGCACGTATGGAAGCCGCTGGCCCCGTTCTACGACTTCTATTCGTTCAAGATCATCCCGCGTGTCGGCGAACTGGTCACCAAGGACGCCGACAGTTACCGCTATCTCGCCGAATCGATCCGCGTCCACCCGGACCAGGGCACGCTGAAGGCGATGATGGAACAGGCGGGGTTCGAGAACGTTGATTACTTCAACTTGACGATGGGTGTCGTTGCCCTGCATCGCGGGTTCAAATTCTGATGGAGTGACGCCGTGAGACCTCTCTTGAACCTGGTGATCGCCGTTCTGGTCGTATTCTTCTCCGCCGGTTTGACCGGCAACGAAGCAGAAGCCGCACGATTCGGGGGCAGCCGTTCGTTTGGCATGCAGCGACAATTGATCGCTCCCCGGCCAGCCCCCTCGCGACAGATTGCGCCGAGTACGCCAAGCTCGCCCACCTCAGCGACGACACCGCGCCGCAGTTGGCTGGGACCGCTCGGCGGACTCGCCGCCGGACTGGGTCTTGGTGCTCTGCTTTCGCATTTCGGCCTGAGCCAGGAATTTGGCGGACTTCTCATGCTCGCGCTGTTGGTCATGGGCGTGATGGCCATCTCCAGGATGCTCCAGCGTCGCCCCGAGGTTTCCCGGGCGCCGATGCAATATGCCGGCGCCGTGGGAAACCATCCCGAACACGGCGTCGATCCGGCAGTGTCGGGGAGCGCTGGTGCGGCCGCCCCCGTTACGGGCGACTTCGATACCGAAGCCTTCCTGCGCGTCGCCAAGCTCAATTTCGTTCGCCTGCAAGCCGCCAATGACGCAAAGAACCTCGACGACGTTCGCGAATTCACCACGCCGGAGGTGTTTGCCGAGATCAAGATGCAGATGACCGAGCGCGGCGACGCGGGGCAAAAGACGGATGTCGTCACCCTGAACGCCGAACTGCTCGAATTGCTCACCGATGGCACCAGGCACATCGCCAGTGTCCGCTTCAGCGGCATGATCCGCGAAGCCGACGACACGCCGGCGACGGCTTTCGACGAGGTCTGGCACCTGAGCAAGCCGGTCGACGACTCGCGCGGCTGGGCCATCGCCGGCATCCAGCAGACGAATTAGGGCAAGGCCGTGCTGGCTGTAGTTCCACTTGCCGCGCTGAATCACCTCATCGGTGCCGAAGACTGGGCGCGCAAGCACCTCGCCCCATTCAGCGGCCAAGTGGTATCACTGCAGATGCCGCCGCTGGCACTGAGCCTTGAAATCAGCCCGGAAGGGCTCTTTCGCCGCGCAGTCGAAGGCAGCAAGGCCACGGTGACGCTGACGCTGCCCGCCGACCTGCCGTTGCGGATACTTTCAGGAAAGGGCGATCGCGCGGCGCTTTTGTCTGCGGCACAGATCAGCGGCTCGGCGGATCTGGCGGATTGCCTGGGTTTCGTCTTCCGGAACCTGAGCTGGGACGTCGAAGGGGACCTCGACCCCGTGGTTGGTGGCATTGCCGCGCGTCGACTGGTTCAGGGCGCTCGCGCCTTTGCCTCCTGGCAGTCAGGTGCCTTCGCCAGCCTGACCCGCAATGTGACCGATTACCTCTCCGAGGAACAAGCAGTGCTGGTGAAGCACCAAGAGGTAGCTGCTTTCAGTAGCGAACTGGGCGAAATCACTACCCGACTATCCGGCGTGGAAGAGCGCATCGCATCGCTCGAGGCACGAGCCGGCCACCGTTCCTCACAGTAGGAAATGGGACAACTCCCCGCTCCTTCGCCGAAGAAACGGGGCGCCGGTACTACTTCTTGCGCACCTTCCTGAGCGTCTGCAACTGCGCCATGGCCTGGGCCAGTTCCGCTTCGGCACTGGCGTAACTGACGTCTGCCGAACGGTTTTGCAACGCTTCCTCGGCCTTTTTCTTGGCCTTGAGCGCTTCCGCCTCATCCAGATCCTTGGCCCGGATCGCGGTGTCGGCCAGCAGCGTAATCAAGGTGGGCTGGACCTCGAGAATCCCGCCGGAGACATAGACCAGTTCGTATTCTTCACGGTCCGGCAGTTTCAGGCGAACCGCTCCCGGCCTGATTCGGGTCAGCAACGGCGAATGCCGCGGCAGGATCCCCAGTTCGCCGGCTTCGCCCGGAAATACCGCGTACTCCGCCTCACCGGAGAAAATCTGCTCCTCGGCGCTGACGACATCTACATGAACTCTGAGTGGCATGGCTTCCTTTCATGCGCCCGCGCGCCGATGGCGCACGGGACGACCGATTGACCGATTGCGCTTAAAGGGTCTTGGCCTTCTCGAGCGCCTCCTCGATGCTGCCAACCATGTAGAAAGCCTGTTCGGGGATGTTGTCGCACTCACCGTCGACAATCATCTTGAAGCCCTTGATGGTGTCCTTGAGCGGCACGTACTTGCCCGGCGAGTTGGTGAACACTTCAGCCACGTGGAACGGCTGCGACAGGAAGCGCTGGATCTTCCGCGCACGGTACACGCTCAGCTTGTCTTCCGGCGAGAGTTCGTCCATGCCCAGAATGGCGATGATGTCGCGCAGTTCCTTGTAACGCTGCAGGGTCATCTGCACCGCACGTGCGACCTTGTAGTGCTCCTCGCCAACGATCTGCGGATCGAGCTGACGCGAGGTCGAGTCGAGCGGATCGACCGCCGGGTAGATACCGAGCGCGGCGATGTCACGCGACAGCACGACGGTCGAGTCAAGGTGCAGGAAGGTCGTCGCCGGCGACGGGTCGGTCAAGTCGTCCGCCGGCACATACACGGCCTGGATCGATGTGATCGAGCCGACCTTGGTCGAGGTGATGCGCTCCTGCAGACGGCCCATTTCCTCGGCCAGCGTCGGCTGGTAACCCACCGCCGAAGGCATCCGGCCAAGCAGCGCCGAGACTTCTGTACCGGCCAGGGTGTAACGGTAGATGTTGTCTACGAAGAACAGGATGTCACGGCCGTCGTCGCGGAAGCGCTCGGCCATCGTCAGACCGGTCAGCGCCACGCGCAGACGGTTGCCCGGCGGTTCGTTCATCTGGCCGAAGACCATCGCCACCTTGTCGAGAACGTTCGACTCCTTCATTTCGTGGTAGAAGTCGTTGCCTTCACGCGTCCGCTCGCCGACCCCGGCGAACACCGACAAGCCGCTGTGCTGCTTGGCGATGTTGTTGATCAGTTCCATCATGTTCACGGTCTTGCCGACACCGGCACCGCCGAACAGACCCACCTTGCCGCCCTTGGCGAACGGACAGACCAGGTCGATGACCTTGATGCCGGTTTCGAGCAGGTCGACCGACGGGGAAAGCTCGTCGAATTTCGGCGCTGGCTGGTGAATCGAGCGACGCTCTTCGGTGGCAATCGGACCGGCTTCGTCGATCGGGCGCCCGAGCACGTTCATGATCCGGCCGATCGTTGCGTCACCGACCGGCACGGAAATCGCCGCACCTGTATTGTTGACCTTCATCCCGCGGCGCAAGCCATCCGACGAACCGAGGGCAATCGTGCGCACCACGCCGTCGCCAAGTTGTTGCTGCACTTCGAACATCAGGTCAGCCTCGCACCCTCCGTGCTCCTCGGACTTGTCGAGCAGCAACGCTTCGTAGACTTTCGGGATGGCTTCGCGGGGGAACTGGATGTCCACCACCGCGCCGATACACTGAACAATGTTTCCTTGACTCATCGTCGTATCCTCAATCGATTAACTGGTTCGGTCGGTCAGACAGCCGCGGCGCCGCTGACGATTTCCGAAAGTTCCTTGGTGATCGCCGCCTGCCGCGCCTTGTTGTACGCGAGCCGGAGCTCCCCGATCACGTTCTTGGCATTGTCCGACGCCGACTTCATCGCTACCATCCGGGCGCTCTGCTCCGAGGCCATGTTCTCGGCCACGGCCTGGTACATGACCGCTTCCAGGTAACGCAACAGCAGGTCGTCGATCACATGCTTCGCGTCAGGCTCGTAGATGTAATCCCAGCGGTTGCGGGTGTTACCACCCACCAGGTCGCCCGACAACGGCAACAACTGCTCGATAACCGGTTCCTGCTTCATCGTGTTGATGAAACGCGTATAGGCGACATAGAGCACGTCGATTTCGCCATTCATGTACGCATCGACCTGCACCTTCATCGGGCCGATCAGCTTTTCCAGATGCGGCGTGTCGCCCAGGCCGACCATGTGCGAAACGATTTCCGCACCGGTGCGCATCATGAAGCTGAAACCCTTGTTTCCAACCGCGGTGACCTTCAGCTTCTTTCCCTCGGCGTCCCACTCCTTCATCTTGCCCAGAACCATCCGGAGGACGTTGGTATTCAGTCCGCCGCACAATCCCTTGTCGGAGGTGACGACAATGACGCCGACAGCCTTCTGGGTCTCCCGAGGCTCGAGGAACGGGTGGCTGTAGTCGGTCAGGGCATGCGACAGGTTTCCTGCCACACGCCTGATTTTCTCGCCGTAGGGGCGAGCCGCGCGCATCCGGTCCTGCGCCTTGCGCATCTTGGACGCGGCGACCATTTCCATCGCCTTGGTGATCTTGCGCGTGCTTTCGACGCTCTTGATCTTGTTACGAATCTCCTTGCCGCTTGCCATGGCAACTGTCTCCCCGACGATCAGACCAACGTGGCCTTGAACTCCTCGATCGCCTTGGACAGCGCCTGCTCGGCGTCGGCATCAAGTTCCTTGGTCGCCTCGATCTTATCGACGAGACTGGCGTATTTCTGCTTGACGAAGGCCTGCATCTGTCGCTCGACGTCCAGCGCCTTCCTGACCTCAATCCCGTCGAAGTAGCCCTTGTTGACGGCCAGCAACGTGATCGACATCTCGGCCACGGTCATCGGCGCATACTGCGGCTGCTTCATCAGTTCAGTCACCAGGCGGCCGCGATCAAGCTGCTTGCGCGTCGCCTCGTCGAGATCGGAAGCAAACTGGGCAAAGGCCGCCAGTTCGCGGTATTGCGCCAGCGCCAGACGAACGCCACCACCGAGCTTCTTGATGATCTTGGTCTGCGCAGCACCGCCAACCCGCGACACCGAAATACCGGCATCAATGGCCGGACGCACGCCGGAGTTAAACAGGTCGGTATCGAGGAAGATCTGGCCGTCGGTAATCGAAATCACGTTGGTCGGCACGAACGCCGAAACGTCGCCCGCCTGCGTCTCGATCACCGGCAATGCGGTCAGCGAACCGGTCTTGCCCTTGACTTCACCGTTGGTGAAGCGCTCGACGTATTCTTCGTTTACGCGTGCAGCACGTTCCAGCAGGCGCGAGTGCAGGTAGAAGACGTCGCCCGGATAGGCTTCGCGTCCCGGCGGACGGCGCAGCAGCAGCGACACCTGCCGATAGGCCCAGGCCTGCTTGGTCAAGTCGTCGTAGATGATCAGGGCGTCCTGGCCGCGATCGCGGAAGTACTCGCCCATCGTGCAGCCAGCGTACGGCGCGATGTACTGCAGCGCAGCGGACTCGGCGGCCGTGGCTGCGACGATGATCGTGTAATGCATGGCGCCGTGCTCTTCGAGCTTGCGCACGACGTTGGCGACGGTCGAGGCCTTCTGGCCGATCGCCACGTAGATACAGATGAGATCCTTGCCCTTCTGGTTGATGATCGTGTCGACCGCCACCGCCGTCTTGCCGGTCTGCCGGTCACCGATGATCAGCTCGCGCTGGCCGCGTCCGATCGGCACCATCGAGTCGATCGACTTGAGGCCCGTTTGCACCGGTTGCGATACCGACTTACGCCAAATGACGCCCGGCGCCACCTTCTCGATCTTGTCCGTCAGCTTGGCGTTGATCGGCCCCTTGCCGTCGATCGGCTGGCCAAGCGAGTTCACCACGCGCCCGAGCAGTTCCGGACCAACCGGGACTTCGAGAATGCGCCCGGTCGTCTTGACCGTGTCGCCTTCACTGATGTGCTCGTATTCGCCGAGGACGACCGCGCCGACGGAGTCGCGCTCGAGGTTGAGGGCCATGCCGTAAGATCCGCCAGGGAATTCCAGCATTTCCCCCTGCATTACGTCGGCCAGGCCGTGAATGCGGCAGATACCGTCGGTCAGGGAAACCACCGTCCCCTGGGTACGGGTTTCGGCGCCAACGTCCAGACTCTGAATCTTGTTCTTGATCAGTTCACTGATCTCGGAAGGATTCAACTGCATTTAGTTCTCCTAGTTCTTAAGCGCTGTCGCCATGGCGTCGAGCTTGCCACGCACAGAGGCATCGAGTATTCGGTCGCCGACCGCGACCATCACGCCACCGATAAGCGACGAATCCACTTCAATCCTCGGCTGCAGGCGGCACCCGAAATGCGCTTCCAATTGCGTCATCAGCGGTGCGAGTTGCGCATCATCGAGCGGGAACGCGCTGGTGATCAGCGCATCCTTGAGCCCCTCATCCTCATCCTTGAACTGCTCGAAGATTTCGCTGACCTCGGGCAAGACGTCGAACCGCTCGTTTTCGGCGAGCAACCCGATGAAGGCCTTGAGCTCCCGGCTATCGGCCTCGCCTGAGAGAGAAACGAAAAGGTCGGCCACCTGCCCCGCAGAAAAGCGGGGATTTCCGATGACCTTGGTCATCTCCGGATCCGTCGCGATCAACACCAGGCGTTGCAGACGATTCGACCACTCGGTCAGTTCCCGTTTCTCCCGGGCAAGACGAAATACCGCCAGCGCATAGGGGCGGGCAATGGTGACTGTGTCGGCCATGAGCGTTAGAGATCCTTCTGGATTTCTGCCAGCATGTTTGCGTGCGCCTTGGCATCGACCTCGCGGCGAAGAATCCTTTCCGCTCCGGCGACGGCAAGATCGACAACGCGACTGCGCAGCGACTCGCGCATGCGGTCCGCTTCCTGCTCGATTTCGGCCTTGGCGGAAGCGATCACCTTTTCGGCCTCGAAGCGCGCCTGCACCTTGCCCTCTTCGATGATCTGCTCCGCCCGCCGTTCGGCCTGGGCGATTACCTCGGCAGCTTTTTCCTTGCCTTCGCGAATCGTATCCGCGGAACGCTTGGCGGCCAGAGACAGACTCTGCCGCCCGCGCTCCGCTTCGGCCAGCCCCTCCGATATCTTCGCGGCCCGCTCGTCAAGCGCCTTGGCGATCGGCGGCCAGACGAACTTCGCCGTAAACAGGGCAAACACGATGAACACAGTGATCTGTGCGTAAAGCGTAGCGTTGAGAAACACGTCCGTTGCCTTCCGTGAAAGTTACTGAAAAGGTCAGGAAGAACTGACTTATTTGAGGAACGTCGAAATGGCAAACCAGACGGAAATACCGGTTCCGATAATGAAGGCGGCGTCGATCAGACCGGCGAGGATGAACATCTTCACCTGCAGATCGTTCATCAGTTCGGGCTGACGTGCCGACGACTCCAGATACTTGCCGCCCATGTGGGCGATCCCGAGACAAGCAGCAACGGCACCAAGGCTGATGATCATCGCGCAGGCAATAGCCACATTCCCGTAAACTTGCTCCATAACTCCTCCTTCAGATGGTAAATGACACAAACAGAACAGTACTGCGAAACCGGAAGTCTCCTAGTGGCTATCGTGCGCCTGGCCGATGTAGACAAGCGCCAGCATCATGAAGATGAATGCCTGCAGGATGACGATGAAAATATGGAATAGCGCCCACAGCGTTCCGGTGATGACGTGGCCGAACCACAGCATCGCGCCGCTTCCGGGGCTCATGGCCGGAAACGCCATGCCCATCAGAGCGATCAGCAGGAACAGCAGTTCGCCCGCATACATGTTGCCGAACAACCGCATGCCGTGCGAAACGGTTTTCGCGGTGAATTCGATGATCTGCATCGCCAGGTTGGGGATGTACAGCAAGGGGTGATTGCCGAAAGGCGCGGTGATCAGTTCGTGCAGCCAGCCCCCCAGCCCCTTGATCTTGATGTTGTAGAAGAAACAGGTCAGCAGCACGCCCAACGAAAGGCCGAGGGCACCGTTGAGATCGGCCGTGGGAACGACGCGCAGGTAGGCGTGCGGATTACCCGTAGCTTTCTGCCAGAGCATCGGCAACAGGTCTACCGGCAGGAAGTCCATCGAGTTCATCGCGAAGACCCAGACGAACACGGTCAGCGCCAGCGGCGCGACGAATCGCCGCGAGTTATCGTTATGGATAATCGTCTTGGCCTGCCCGCCAACCATTTCCACAAGAATCTCGACTGCCGCCTGGGCGCGCCCGGGAACCCCCGAAGTCGCCTTGCGGGCCACCAGCCAGAGAAGGAAAAGCATCAGTCCGCCACTGATGACGGCAAAAAACACGGTGTCGTAATTGATGATCGAAAAATCGAACATCGTGGCCTGGGGATGGCCGGATGAATTCAGGTTGCCTAGGTGATGCAGGACGTATTCCCCTGCGTTTGGTGCCGCCTCCACTGCGTCATGAGCCGTCGTCATGTCTAGTTCTTTTTCAAAAAAGCCAAAAACACCGCCTGCGAAGCAAGCGCCAATCCAATCAGCAGGGACGGCCAATGTGCGCCGGGATAGCCCCTCGCGATGACCACCAGCAATCCGACGGTCAGCATCACCTTGAAAAGCTCGCCAAGGATGAAATTGGCCTGAAACGATGCCTTGCGACGCCCGGCCACCAATTTCAATCTCAACGCAAACAGCAGGTTGGGAATCACACAAATCAATCCGCCAATTGCTGCCGACCCGCCCCCACGCAAACTGAAATACTGCTCCAGTTCCCAAAGGACAATTGCTTCTTCAGCCGCTAGAACCTCGCCTTCCAGGCCAAGGAATAACCCCGATCCCACAACCGCGATCAAGGTAGCCGCCAACTGCATAAAGATAACCCTGTACATTGTCCCATTACAAGATAAATCTGGGAGCTACGGATTTCCGCAATCCCTTCTTATATCAGAAAGCCCCGTCTGTCGCAGCACAAAAAACGGGATTCCGTTTCGCATTAATTAACGCAGCCGCTGCAGGAGTCCGTCGAGTTGATCAAGGCTCGCGAACTGAATCTGTATTTTTCCCGCGCCACGCTTGCCCGTCTTGATTTCGACCTGCGCGCCGAGTGCATCGGAAAGCTCTTCCTGCAAGCGCAGGACGTCGCGGTCGGGCGATTCGACCGTGGTTTTCTTCGGAAGTTTCAATGCATGCTGAACAAGCCGTTCCGCCTCCCGTACCGACAACCCCTTCTGGACGACACGCTGCGCCAACTGGATCTGCAAGGCCCCGGACAATGGCAGCAGCGCGCGCGCGTGCCCCATGTCGAGCTCGCCGGACATCAGCAGTTCCTGCACCGGTGGAACCAGCTGCAGCAAGCGCAACAGATTCGACGCAGCCGGCCGCGACCGTCCGACGGCATCCGCCGCCTGCTGGTGCGTCATGGAAAATTCGTCGATCAGGCGTTGCAGGCCTTGCGCCTCTTCCAGCGGGTTGAGGTTTTCGCGCTGGATGTTTTCGATCAGCGCCATGGCCAGCGCCGACTCGTCCGGAATCTCGCGGATCAGCGTCGGCACTTCGCTCAGTCCGGCCATCTGCGCGGCACGCCAGCGGCGTTCACCGGCGACGATCTCGAAACGATCGTCACCCAGGCTGCCGGCAATCGGTCGCACCAGGATCGGCTGCATCAGCCCCTGCGCACGGATCGACGCCGCCAGTTCCTCCAGCGAGTCCTTGTCCATGCGCGTGCGCGGCTGGTATTTACCCGGCTGCAGACTGCCGACCGGCAGCGTCCGCTGCTGCTCCTTGCCCGCCACGTCGTTGCCGCCCAGCAAGGCATCGAGGCCGCGGCCGAGTCCCTTCAACTTCATACCGCCACTCCTTGCACCTCAACCTCGGGGAGCGAGCCCTCCCGGCGATCGAGCAGTTCCTGCGCCAGGGCGCCGTACGCCTGGGCTCCTCTCGACAGGCGATCGAAGGCGATGACCGGCTTGCCGTAGGATGGCGCTTCGGCGAGGCGCACGTTGCGCGGGATGATCGTGCGATACACCTTGTCGCCGAAATGCCCGACCAGTTCGTTCGACACCTGCTGGGTCAGCGTCGAGCGCGGATCGAACATGGTCCGCAACAGCCCCTCGATCTCCAGCCGCGGATTGAGTTTCGCCCGCACTTTCTTGAGTGTCGCGACCAGGTCGGTCAGCCCTTCGAGCGCGTAATACTCGCACTGCATCGGGATCATCACCGCCTGGGCCGCAACGAGCCCGTTGACCGTCAACATGTTGAGCGCCGGTGGGCAGTCCATCAGGATGAAGTCGTAATCGTCGACAACCGGCGCCAGCGCGTCGCGCAGGCGGAACTCTCTTCCGGCGATGTCGATCAACTCGACTTCGGCGCCGGCCAGTTCGCGATTCGCCGGCAGGATGTCGAAGCCGAATTCGGTACGGATGCGGGCCTTTTCCAGCGTCGAACGCCCGATCAGGATCTGGTACACGGTCGGCAACGCTTCGCGCTTGACCACGCCGCAACCGGTCGTGGCGTTGCCTTGCGGATCGAGGTCGATCATCAGCACGCGCTGATCAAGGGCAGCCAGACAGGCCGACAGGTTGACGGCAGTGGTCGTCTTGCCGACCCCGCCTTTCTGGTTCGTCACCGCCAGAATTCTTGCCAACTCGTTTCTCCCTTGTGTCCTGCTCTGTCTACTGCGCAGCGCCGCGGTGCATCACCACGAGATGCCGCTCGCCATCGATACCGGGTACCGGCAGCGCATGTACGGCGCCGACACGCACATCGCCGGGCAAGCCGGAAATTTCCTCGTGCGGCCACACTCCCTTCATCGCCAACCAGACGCCGCCGGGCGCCAGCAAGTGGCGTGTCAACGTCACGAAATCGGCCAGTTCGGCGAAGGCGCGCGAGGTGATCGCGGCAAAGCCAATCGCCGGATGATACTGTTCGACGCGCCCGCAGTGAACGGAAACATTGGCCAGACCGAGTTCGATGACCGCCTGCTGCAGGAACGCTGCCTTCTTGGAGTTGCTGTCGAGCAGGGTAACCTGCAGGTCGGGACGCGCGATGGCCAGCGGAATTCCGGGCGTGCCGCCGCCGCTGCCGACATCGAGCAGGCTGCCCGACGGAACGAACGGCAGGATTGCCAGCGAATCCAGCAAATGATGGCTCACCGCCTTCTCCTGCTCGCGCAACGCGGTCAGGCTGTAGGTCCGGTTCCACTTGTAGAGCAGCGCCACGTAGGCGAGCAGTTTTTCCTGCCGATCGGCGGGCAGGTCAACGCCCATCGCGGCTGCACCCTGCGCCAGTTGCTCCGCCTGACTCATGTCTCGCGGCGCTCCGCTTCGAGCGCCAGCCGCTTCAGGTGGACGAGCAGGATTGAAATCGCTGCCGGAGTCATGCCCTGGATGCGCGACGCCTGACCGATCGTTTCGGGGCAATGCCGGGTCAGCTTCTGGCGGATCTCCGCCGACAGGCCGCCGATCGTCGTGTAATCGATGCCCTCCGGCAGCCGCGTTTCCTCGTTGGCCTGGTTGCGCGCCACCTCGTCGGCCTGCCGCTCGATGTAGCCCTGGTACTTGGCCTGGATCTCGACCTGTTCGATCACCAGCGGGTCGGCCATGCCGGCCGCACCGGGCATATCACCGACGTTCAGCGACATCAGTCCCGCGTAGTTCACGTCCGGGCGGCGCAGCAGGTCGAACAGCGTGTACTCATGCTCGATCGGCTTGCCGAGCAGTCGGGTGACGGCGTCCATGTCGACCTTGGCCGGATGCACCCAGGTCGAGCGCAAGCGCTCCTGCTCGCGGGCAATCGCCTCACGCTTCTCGCAGAACGCGGCCCAACGGACCTCGCCGACCAGCCCCAGCTGACGCCCGATCTCGGTCAGGCGCATGTCGGCGTTGTCCTCGCGCAAGGACAGGCGGTATTCGGCACGACTGGTGAACATGCGGTACGGCTCCGCCACACCGCGGGTGATCAGATCGTCGACCAGCACGCCGAGGTAGGCCTCGTCGCGACGCGGCGACCACGCTTCCTTGCCCGTCACCTGCAGCGCGGCGTTGGCGCCAGCGAGCAGGCCCTGCGCGGCGGCTTCCTCGTAACCCGTCGTGCCGTTGATCTGGCCGGCGAAGAACAGGCCCCGGATCGACTTCGTCTCCAGCGTGGCATGCAGGCCGGTCGGATCGAAGTAGTCATACTCGATGGCGTAGCCCGGACGCAGGATGTGGCAGTTTTCCAGGCCTTTCATCGAGCGCACCAGCGCTAGCTGGATGTCGAACGGCAGGCTCGTCGAAATACCGTTCGGATAAATTTCGTGGGTATTCAGTCCTTCGGGTTCAAGAAAGACGTTATGGCTGTTCTTGGACGCGAATCGGTGGATCTTGTCCTCGATCGACGGACAGTAGCGCGGCCCGACGCCCTCGATGACACCGGTGTACATCGGCGAACGATCGAGACCGCCTCGGATGATCTCGTGCGTCCGCTCGTTGGTGCTGGTCACCCAGCACGGCAACTGGCGCGGGTGCTGCGCCGCGTTGCCGAGGAAGGAGAACACCGGCAGCGGATCATCCGAATGCTGCTCGGCCATTACCGAAAAATCGATCGTTTTGCCGTCGAGGCGCGCCGGCGTCCCGGTTTTCAGCCGGCCGGCCGGCAGTTGCAATTCGCGCAGACGCGCCGCCAGCGACACTGAAGGGGGATCGCCCATGCGACCGCCGGTCGACTGCGACAGGCCTACGTGGATCTTGCCGTTGAGGAAGGTTCCAGCAGTCAGCACCACGGCACGCGCGGCGAAGCGGATACCGTGCTGCGTCACCGCGCCGACGACCCGGTCGCCCTCGACGAGCAGGTCGTCGCAGGCCTGGGCGAACAGCGTGAGATTCGGCTGGTTTTCCAGCCGCGAGCGGATCGCCTGGCGGTAGAGCACGCGGTCGGCCTGCGCGCGGGTGGCCCGCACCGCCGGGCCCTTGCTGGCGTTGAGGATGCGGAACTGGATGCCGGCCTCGTCGGTGGCCACGGCCATCGCGCCGTCGAGCGCGTCGACTTCCCGGACAAGATGCCCCTTGCCGATGCCGCCGATCGACGGGTTGCAGCTCATCGCGCCGAGCGTGTCGAGATTGTGCGTCAACAACAGGGTTTTCACCCCCATGCGCGCGGCCGCCAGTGCCGCTTCGGTGCCGGCATGGCCGCCACCGACCACGATCACGTCGAAAGGGTCTGGATACTGCATCGGTTCTGGAGAGTCCGGGAAGGGTGGAAGGGTTGCGCAGAAGGCCGGGGATTCTACGCCAATCCGCTGAAAAATAACAGGTTTCAGCCTTTTCAAGAGCCGTGGCATGGCCGGCAGCCAGGCGGCGACCGACGAAACTTGATCGGATGGCGGCAGTCGCGTAAGGTGCCTGACCCATGGGCGCCGCCGATTCCAACGATACCGCCGAACTCCGGAAAAAGCTCGGGAAGGAGCTCGAACGCTTGCGCGTGCTGATCGTCGACCGACACAGCAGCGCACGCAATTCGCTGCGGATGATCCTGTCGACGCTCGACATCAGCGCCATCCACAACGCGGGGACGACAACCGAAGTCCTGCGCCAGGTCAAGGCCTACGACTTCGACATCATCTTCGCCGACTACATCCTCGACGACGGGCGCGACGGCCAGCAGCTGCTCGAGGAATTGCGGCAGAACCACCTGATTCCGCTGTCGACCGTATACATGGTCGTCTCCGCGGAAAGAAGCTACCAGAACGTCGTCTCCGTCGCCGAGCTCGCCCCCGACGACTACCTGATCAAGCCGTTCACCGCAGAACAGTTGCAGGCCCGGCTGATCAAGGCGCTGTACAAGAAACGCTTCTTCGAGCGGGTTTTCCGGCATCTCGACGCCGGCGCGTTCAACGATGCCCTGGCGGCGTGCGAGTCACTGCTCGGTACGGACGAGCAGTTCCTCTACGACATCCTCCGCTTCAAGGGGGAAATTCTCAACGCGCTGGGGCGGCACGAGGAAGCGAAGGCGGTCTACCAGCAGGTGCTCGAGCACGCCGTCGTACCCTGGGCGCGCATGGGCCTGGCTATCGCCCTGCGCGGCCTCGACGAACTCGCCGAAGCGGAGAACATCGGCTGCGCGCTGATCGACGACTTCCCCGAATACCTCGCCGCCTACGACTTCGTCGCCAGCGTCCGCGAGGAAATGGGCCGGCTGGGCGAAGCGCAGGAAACCCTGCTCAAGGCGGCGGCCATCTCGCCGAACAATTCGACGCGGCAGCGCGTCGTCGGTGACGTGGCGGTACGCAACAACGCGCTCGACGTCGCGGAACGGGCCTACGGCAAGGTCCTCGAACGGCATCGGGGGTCGTCGCTGCGCGTCATCGACGACTACACCAACCTGACGCGGGTGATGCTCGACCGCGGCCATACCGACGGCGCGCGCAAGGTGACCCAGGAACTGCGCCGCGACTGGCGCGGCAACCCGCAAGGGGAACTCGCGGCGCTGGTCATGGACAGCCTGTGCGCCAACCAGGCCGGCGAACCGGCCAAGGCCAGGCAGGCCTTGGAAAAGGCGCTGGCGATGCACGAGGAGATGCACGACGGCGGCAGCAAGTCAGCTCTCTCGCAAAAGATCGCCGTGGATCTGGCGCACGCCTGCCTCGCTGCCGGCGACGAGGCCAACGCCCAGGCCATCCTCGGCAAGGTCGCCGCCGAGAACCACGAGGACCGCGGCATGATCGCCCAGATCCAGGGGGTTTTCGCCAAGACCGGCAAGGAGGAGGCCGGGCAGTCGCTGCTCGCCAAGGTCGGCCGCGAGATCGTCGAACTGAACAACCGCGGGGTACTGGCGGCGCGCAGCGGCGACCTCGAGGCCGCGGTACGGATGCTGATCGAAGCGGCCGAACGCGTGCCCAACCTGCAGTTTCTGGTCAACGCCAGCAAGGCCATCTTCACCCTGCTCGCCCGCAAGGGCTGGAACGAGGAAATGGCCGAACGCGGGCTGCGCTACCTGCAACTGGCACAAACCAAGGACAGTCGCAGCGCCAAGGTCGTTTCCGCGCGCGAGCTGTACTACCAGGCCGCCCGCAAGTACGGCATCGAGGTTACGCCGCTGGGCAACCGCGGCCCGGGCTTATCCTGATTCTTCCTGATTCATTCAGAAGGCGCCGAGCAGCAGCCGCTTCAGCGGCGCGGGCAACGCCGCCGAATCGATGGCATCCACCGCCAGCCACGTCCACCCGGGTTCCCCGAGCCGGTTTTCCTCGCGCTCGACGCGGTGGAGTTTCGACCTGATCGTCAGATGGAAATGGCTGAAGCTGTGCTGCACGGCGGGCAGTTCACTGGCTTCCAGCAACCGGCAGCCGTGACGCGCCGCAAAACTGTCCGCCCCGGCGTCCGGCTCTTCCGGCAACGCCAGCAACCCGCCCCAGATTCCGGCCGGAGGACGACGCTCCAGCAGCACGTGGTGACCATCGGTCAGCACCAGCACCGACGTTTCCCGCCGGGGCAAGGGTTTGCCAGGCTTCGCCACCGGGAGTTCCGCCTGACGTCCGTCGCGCAGGGCAACGCAGACATCGACCATCGGGCAATCGCCACACGCCGGATTCGCCCGGGTGCACAAGGTCGCGCCGAGATCCATGATTCCCTGCGTGTACGCTTCGATCTGCGTTGCCGGCAACAGTGATTCGGCGAGGCGCCACATTTCCTTTTCCACCGCGGCAGTCCCCGGGAAGCCCTCGATGCCGAAGCAGCGCGCCAGGACCCGCTTGACGTTGCCATCAAGGATCGCCGCCTTCGTGCCGTAGGCGAACGCGGCAATCGCCGCCGCCGTCGACCGGCCGATTCCGGGCAAGGCGGCAAGCAGCTGCGGATCGGCGGGGAAAGCGCCGCCATGCCTTTCGACTACGGCCTGTGCACAGCGATGCAGGTTGCGTGCCCGCGCGTAGTAGCCGAGCCCCGCCCAGTGTTCGAGCACGGCGTCGACCGGCGCCGCGGCCAGCGTTTGCACATCGGGAAAGCTTTCGAGAAAACGCTGATAGTAGGGAATCACCGTCGCCACCTGCGTCTGCTGCAACATGATCTCGGAGAGCCAGATGCGGTAGGCGTCGCGGGTGTTCTGCCAGGGCAGGTCGTGACGACCGCGCTGGCGCTGCCAGCGGATCAGGCGCGCGGCGAAGGAGACGGCTGAATCATGCATGAGACGACAAAGGCAGGAAATGACGGGTCTATAATGGCCGCCGAGCGGGCGCGGCAGTACTGAACTTCCTAGATCCGCGCCGATCTTAGCATGCCGTTATTTCCGCCCCGGACGACCGATGACCGCCTCCGCTCCCTCTGACGCCACATTCAACAGCCGCGAATTCCGCAACGCGCTGGGCCGTTTCGCTACCGGCATCACCATCGTGACCGCACTCGGCCCGGAAGGGAAGCCGATCGGCGTAACGATCAGCTCGTTCAACTCCGTCTCGCTCGACCCGCCTCTAGTCCTCTGGAGCCTGTCGACGAACTCGCCCAAACTGGAAGCGTTCCGCCAGGCCGAGCGCTACGCGATCAACGTCCTCGCCGCCGACCAGCGCGGCCTGTCCAACCGTTTTTCCTCGCGCAACGACGACCGTTTCGCCGATGTGCCGGTGCGCACCGGTCCCGGCGGCGCGCCGCTGATCGACGGTTGCTGCGCCTGGTTCGAGTGTACGCACGAAGCGCACTACCCCGGCGGCGACCACGTCATCTTCCTCGGGCGCGTCGAACGCTTCGCCCGCGGCGAGGCCACCTCGCCGCTGGTGTTTTTCGACGGCACCTATTGCTGGCTCGACATGGACGAAGCAGATTGAATCAACAGCAAAAACCGGTACGATCACGTTTCGGTCAAACGAATCGCAACCACTAATAGCTTCGCGGGGAAAATCATGGAAAGCACACCCAAGTCTTCGGCAAACTCGTCCCGCACGATCATGCTGGCCTCGATCGCAGTCGGCATCCTGCTCACCGTGATCATCTGGCCGTTGTCGATGATCGGCAAGGGTGACCCCTCGGCGGAGAGCGCCGACGAGGCCGAGTTGCGCATCCAGCCGGTCGCCCGCGTCGAACTGAAGAAGGCCGTCGCACCGTCGGATGGCAAACCACGCAGCGCGGAAGCCGTCTTCACCACGATCTGCAAGGCCTGTCACGACACCGGCGTCGCCGGTGCGCCGAAGACCGGCGACAAGGCAGCATGGGCCCCGCGCATCGCCCTCGGTGATTCGAGCCTGCTCCAGTCAGTGATCAACGGGAAGGGCGCCATGCCTCCGCGCGCCGGCGATGCCAGCCTGACCGACGACGAACTCAAGGCCGCGGTCGCGCTCCTGGTCGGCAAGGCCAGGTAGCCTTTTTCTGCCGGCAGGAAGGGGAGCCCGGGCTCCCCTTTTTTTCGTTTCTTGCCGCGGGTTACAGCGTTGCGGGCATGGCGACGCCATAGCGCCCTGCCGCCACGGTCAATGCCTCAAACACCTTCAGCGCCACATCGAGGCCCGCACATTGCGCCTCGGCAATCCGCCGCTGGGCCATTTCGCCGGGCATGCGCACGGGATTGGCCGGGTCGATCGGCGCGTTGGCGTGACACCGCCCGGTCAGGTAGTCCATCTGGCGCAGGAAGGCCTCCCGCCCGGCGAAGGCGTCGGGATCGAGCAGCTGCAGGAAGACGTTGGCGCCCCAGCGTTTCTCGCTGTCCGGACGGCCGAAGCCGCCCAGACCGTGGGTCAGCATCTCGACCATCAGCGACAGGCCGAAACCCTTGTGCCCGTACTCCCGCCCGCCGAGCGGCAGCAGGGAACCGTTGGCCCCCGGATCGAGAACATGCGGATCATTCGTCGGGTTGCCTTCGGCGTCCATCAGCCAGGGATGTGCGAACGGCGTATCGGCCGCCGATTTCTGCCGCGCCATGCCGACGGTGGTAATCGAGGTGCTGACGTCGATCCACACCGGCATCTCGGTGCCCGGATAGCCGATGGCGATCGGGTTCGGCGTGAACAACGGCTCCTTGCCGCCGTAGGGGGCAATGAAGCCGAAGGCCGGGTCGGACGAGGCAAGGATCACCGCCAGCCCGCGGTCGGTAGCCTGCTTGATCAGCGAAGTCAAGCAGGCGATGTGGTGGCTGCGGCGAATCACCGCGGTCACCACCCCGTGTTCGGCGACGCGCGAGGCCGCCAGCTCCAGCGCCTGCGATACGAGCCACGGACCCGGCAGGTAATTTCCGTCCCAGACGAACACCGCTCCGGAGTCGCGGACGACCTCTGGCGCGCCGGTCGTGGCCATCAGTCCCTTCTCGACCTGCTCCAGATACTGCGGACACAGCGCCATGCCGTGCGTGCGCTGCCCGACCATGTCGCCGGTCACGAGCACTTCGGCGACCGCCTGCGCCTTGTTGGCCTCCATGCCGGCAGCCGTAAAAAGTTCGGTGGCGAGTTGACTGAGCGAGGCGACGGAATAGCGCGGAGTTGTCATGTGAATCTCCCAAAGGGGTAATTACAGCCGGTCATGTGAGCTGGCCAAAAGTGCTATTGTATCGTCCGCGTCGAGGGCCCGTCCGGACGCCTCATGCGCATGCATTTCCCGGAGCATTCCCGACATGCCCGTCCCGGCCGCGTACCTCGGCATCATCCTCATCTGGTCGACCACGCCGCTGACCATCCAGTGGAGTACGCAAGGAACCAACTTCGCATTCGCCGTGCTGGCACGCATGGTGATCGGGCTGGCAACCGCGGTCGTGTTGCTTCTCGGCGGGCGAACCCGCTTTCCCGTGCATGCCCGCGCCCTGAACTCCTACGTCGTCGGCGGTCTCGGTCTTTTCAGCTCGATGGCCTTGACCTATTGGAGCTCCCGATACGTCCATTCGGGGCTGATCTCGGTAACCTTCGGCCTTTCACCGTTGATGGCCAGCATCCTGGCCACCTTTCTGCTCGGCGAAAAGGCGATCACGCCATGGAAGGTGCTCGGCATGCTCCTCGGCGTGAGCGGCCTCGGCATCATTTTCCTTGACGGCACCCGTCTCGGCGGCACGCATTTCAGGACTGGACTGTCCGTGCTGCTCTTCGCCGTGTTTTTCTACGCGACCTGTCTCGTCTGGCTCAAGCGCATCGGCGACGACAGCCCGCCGCTGGCCACTACCGTCGGCTCGCTAGGCGTCGCCACGCCGTGCTTCGCCCTGCTCTGGCTGGCGACCAGCGGCGAAATCCCGGCCTCCGTGCCCTGGCGCTCGGGGATGGCGATCGTCTATCTCGGCGTGTTCGGTTCGGCCGTCGCCTTCACCATGTACTACTACGTGATCAAGCACCTGCGCGCCACCCGGATCGCACTGATCACCTTGATCACCCCCGTGATGGCGCTGCTGCTCGGAAGCCTCCTGAACGGCGAGGACATCACGTCCAGTCTGGGCCTCGGCACGGCGCTGATCCTGCTCGGACTGGCGATCAACCAGCAGGAGTTGCTGCAACCGATCGTGCGCCGTCTCCACAAGAGCGAAAAGTAGCTTCCTGAGTACGGCCCCCTTCGCGCCATTGTTACCCTTTTTCAACGACCCTTCTTCGACTGCGGCTTCCTGAACATCAGGTAGAACGTCACGCCCATCAGCGCCACGACTGAGAGACTGATCGCACTGACGGCGATGGCACCCAGCTTTGGACATCGCAATCTCTTGCGACCGAACTGCAAGGCGATGCCTCCGATCTGGAAAAACCGCTGCAAACCTTGATCGAAGCCAACCTCGACCCCTTGCTCGGCATCCGCTTTCTGGCGACCGAATACTCCACCGGAAAGACCCATGGCGGACGCATCGATTCGTTGGGGCTGGACGAGAACAATTGCCCGGTGATCCTGGATGTACAAGCGTTCGGTTGGAGAGAACGTCATCAACCAGAGCTTGTTCTATCTCGACTGGCTGATGGACCATCAGGCCGAGTTCAAGCTGCTGACGATGGACAAGCTCGGCAAGGCGGCGGCCGATGCCATCGATTGGAGCGCGCCGCGTCTGGTGTGCATCGCGGCGGATTTCACCAAATACGACGGGCATGCGGTGCAGCAGATCAACCGCAATATCGAGCTCATCCGTTACCGCTGTTTCGGCGACGAATTGCTGTTGCTGGAACTGGCCAATGCAACGAGCAGCGCCAACGGCAAACCGGTCGGCGGCAACGAGACCAAGCCGGTGGCCGGCGAAGTTGCTCCGCCCAAATCGACGCCTCGTGACCGTTCCTTTGCCGAATGGTTGCCCCTGCTGCCGGCGCATCTGACTGAACTGCTGGCGTCGCTGGAAGACTACGTGATGACTCTGGGCGACGATGTGCAGCGCAAAGAGCTGCGCCTGTACGTGGCGTTCAAGCGTCTGAAGAACTTCGCCACGGTGGTGGCGCAAAAGAACCGGCTGCTCCTCTACCTACACCTGAATCCTGTAGAGCTATCGTCAATGCCTGCCATCGGTCGTGACGTCAGCCAACAGGGCCATTGGGGTACTGGCGACGTGGAATTGTCTCTGACAAGCCTGGCAGATCTGGATACGGTCAAGCCTTTGATCTTGATGTCCTATCTGGGTCATAGCACAACGGCCCAAAACTAGCCGATTGCCTAAGGAAACGCTGAACTATTCGTCACCCCGGCGAAGGCCGGGGTCCAGTTCGTTGAATTTTATGGATTCCGGCTTTCGCCGGAATGACGAATTCAACCTCTTGAGGAAATCACCAAACGCGACCTTACCCTGACTTCCCCGCCAGCATCGCCTTCATCGCCGCCAGCCTCGCTGCGCCCGTCGCCTTGTCCGGCGGCGCGTCGCTCTTGCCGCCGGAGAAGCGCAGGTCGTCCTTGCCCATTTCGGTGATGAAACGCGATGGCTCACACGGGATCAGTTCGCGTCCCTGCTTGCGCTTCTCGGCGTAGCTGATGTGCAGCGAACGTTGCGCGCGGGTAATGCCGACGTACATCAGCCGGCGCTCTTCCTCGATCTTCACTGGGTCGAGCGATTCACGGTGCGGCAACACGCCCTCCTCGACGCCGATCAGGAATACGTGCTTGAACTCCAGCCCCTTCGAGGCATGCAGAGTGGATAGCTGAACGGCATCGGGCTGGCTGCCGTCTTCCTGCTTTTCCAGCATGTTGATCAGGGCGATCATCTGGGTCATTTCGAGCAGCGTCTTGCCATCCTCCGCGCTTTTCTGCGTCAGCCAGTTGGCGAGTTCCTGCACGTTGTCCCAGCGCGTCTGCGCGACGCGCCGCTCTTCCTCGCCGTACAGCCAGGATTCGTAGCCGATCGCCGCGAGCAGGTCGCCGATCACCTGCCCCGCCGGCTCCTTGGCCGCGCGATATTCGAAGCGGTTGATGAACTGGCAGAACTCCAGCAGCGGCCCGAGCTGGCGCGGCTGCACGCGGTGTGCGAAGCCTTCCTCGAAGGCGGCGGCGAACAGCGACAGGTGCCGCTCGCCGGCGTATTTGCCGAGCGCTTCCAGCGTCGAGCCACCGACGCCGCGCTTGGGCGTGGTCACGGCGCGGATGAAGGCGGGGTCGTCGTCGCTGTTCGCCAGCAGGCGCAGATAGGAGGTGATGTCCTTGATCTCGGCCTTGTCGAAGAAGGACTGTCCGCCCGAGAGCAGGTAGGGAATCCGGTTGTCGCGCAGGTGCTGTTCCAGTGCGCGCGCCTGGAAATTGCCGCGGTAGAGGATCGCGTAGTCGGAAAATTTCGTGCGGTGCTCGAACTTGTGCGCCTGCAGTTTCATCACCACCTGCTCGGCTTCCTTCTCGTTGTCTTTGCACGCGGTCACGCTGATCGGGTCGCCCTGGCCGAGGTCGGACCACAGCTTCTTGTCGAACAGCTTTTCATTGTGCGCGATCAGGGTGTTCGCCGCCTTGAGGATGCGCACCGTCGAGCGGTAATTCTGTTCGAGCTTGATCAGCTTGAGTTGCGGGTAGTCGCGCGGCAGGCCGCGCAGGTTCTCGATGTCGGCGCCGCGCCAGCCGTAGATCGCCTGGTCGTCGTCGCCCACCGCGGTAAACGCCGCGCGCGGCCCCGCCAGCAGCTTGAGCAGGTGATACTGGCAGGCGTTGGTGTCCTGGTACTCGTCGACCAGCAGGTAGCGCAGACGGTTCTGCCACTTGTCGAGCACCTGTTGCTGCGTGCGGAACAGTTCCACCGGCAGGGAAATCAAGTCGTCGAAGTCGACGGCCTGATAGGCCTTGAGCGTCGCCGCGTAGCTGGCGTAGGCCTGCGCCGCCAGCTTTTCGGTGTCGTTCTGCGCGTCCTTCAGCGCCATGTCGGGCGAGACCAGCGCGTTCTTCCAGTTGGAGATCAGCGACTGCAGGCGGCGGATCGTCGCCTTGTCGACGCTGCCGGAGAGGTCGGAAATGATCCCGAAACAGTCGGTCGAATCGAAGATCGAGAACTGCGGCTTGTAGCCAAGCGCCTTCGCTTCTTCGCGCAGGATACGCACACCGAGCGAGTGGAAGGTCGAGATGGTCAACCCGGCCGGCTTCGTCGAAAGCAGCGAGGCAACCCGTTCCTGCATCTCGCGCGCTGCCTTGTTGGTGAAGGTGATCGCGGCGATGTTGCACGGATTGAAGCCGCAGTCGTTGATCAGATAGGCGATCTTCTGGGTGATCACCCGCGTCTTGCCGGAACCGGCGCCGGCAAGGACGAGCAAGGGGCCGTCGAGGTAGCGGATGGCTTCACGCTGGGGAGGATTCAGTAAGGCGGGCATCTTGAAAATACAGGATCTACGACAAATAAACTTAAAAACCTCACCGCAAAGACGCAGAGATCGCAAAGCAAACAACCCATTGATTTTCTTTGCGAACCTTCGCGTCTTTGCGCCTTTGCGGTGAAGAACTGAGTTTTTCGGGATAAAACACGGCGCCGACCGGGAACACCGCCCGGCCGGCGCCAGAACTGGCTTTTACAGGTAACGCAGCGCCAGCGACACCAGCAGGAGGACCGCAATCAACGCCAGCAGGCCGTTCTGGCGGCGCTGCGTGGCGTTCAGCTCGGCAAGGACCGGTGCGAGGTCGGCTGCCTTTTCGCGCCTCAGCGCACGATGCACCAGCCGCGGCAACTGCGGCAGGGTACGCGCCCAGTTCGGCGCCTCGTCTTGCATCCCGCGCAGCATCGCCCGCCAGCCGAGCTGCTCGCTCATCCAGCGTTCGAGGAAAGGTTTGGCGGTCTTCCAGAGATCGAGGTTCGGATCGAGCTGGCGACCGAGCCCTTCGACGTTGAGCAGCGTCTTCTGCAACATGACGAGCTGCGGCTGGATCTCGACGTTGAAGCGGCGCGAGGTCTGGAACAGGCGCAGCAGCACCTTGCCGAAGGAAATCTCGTGCAGCGGCCGGTCGAAGATCGGCTCGCAGACGGCGCGGATCGCCGCCTCGAACTCGTCGATCCGCGTATCGGCCGGCGCCCAGCCTGCCTCGACGTGAGCCGTCGCCACGCTCTTGTAATCGCGGCGGAAGAAGGCCAGGAAATTCTGTGCCAGATAGTTCTTGTCGACGTCGGTCAGCGTGCCGACAATGCCGAAGTCGAGGGCGATGTACTTGCCACGATTTGCCCCGTCGAGCGCGACGAAGATGTTGCCCGGGTGCATGTCGGCGTGGAAGAAGCCGTCGCGAAACACCTGCGTGAAGAAGATCTCCACCCCCGCCCGCGACAGCTCGGTCAGATCGATGCCCGCCCCGAGCAACGCCTTGGTGTGGCTGATCGGAATGCCGTGCATCCGGTCCATGACCATCACCGTCGTTGTGCAGAAGTCCCAATAGATCTCGGGTACCAGCAGCAGCTTGGAATCCTTGAAGTTGCGCCGCAGTTGCGAGGCGTTCGCCGCCTCGCGCATCAGATCGAGTTCGTCGTAAAGGTATTTGGCGAACTCGGCGACGACTTCGCGCGGCTTCAGGCGCCGACCGTCGCTCCAGAAGCGTTCCAGCACGCCGGCGGCCGTCTCGAGCAAGGCGATGTCGTGAGCGATGACGCCTTCCATGCCCGGACGCAGGATCTTGACCGCCACCTCATGCCCACCGTTTTCGGGATGCAGGCGGGCGAAGTGAACCTGCGCCACCGACGCGCTGGCCACCGGCGTCTCGTCGAACTCGGCGAACACCTCGCTGGCCGGTTTTCCGTAGGCGGCTTCGATCTGCGAGCGAACCAGTTCTACCGGAAACGGCGGCACCCGGTCCTGCAGTTTGGCCAGTTCGTCGGCGATGTCGAGCGGCAGCAGATCGCGACGCGTCGACAGCACCTGCCCGAACTTGACGAAGATCGGCCCCAGATCCTCCAGAAAGCGGCGCAGGCGCACGGCGTCCGGCTCGCCGTTCCGCCGCCAGAGACGCAAGGCGCGACACAGCGCCGCCAGGCGGCCGCTCGGCTCGTGTTCGACGATCATCTCGTCGATGCCGTGGCGACGGGCAACACTGAAGATCTTGGCGAGACGGAAAAGACGCATGGGAAAACAACCCGGGACGCAAAGCCGAGAGTTTATCCCGAATCGCCGCGTCCCCCGTGAACGATGCGTCGTTGCGCCGCCGCCGAACCTCCATTACCCTTCGCGCCCTCGCCAAGGAAAACAACATGCGCAAGGAAGCAAAACACAGCCCGTTCGAGGATTTTCTGGCTCTGCTGACAGGCACCCTGCTGGTGGCCCTGGCGGTCAACTTCTTCCGCTATTCCGGGCTGGTGACCGGCGGCACGCCGGGGATGACTTTCCTCGCGCACTACGCCAGCGGCTGGTCGTACGGCCTGCTCTACTTCCTGCTGAACATCCCGTTCTACGCCCTCGGCCTGCGCGCCCTCGGCAAGACCTTCACGCTCAAGACCTTCGGCGCCGTGCTCATGTTGTCAGTCTTCAGCGAAATGCTGCCGCGCTGGTTCGCCATCGCTTCGATTGAACCCGCTTTCTCGGCCACCCTCGCCGGCTTGCTCGCCGGGGCCGGCATGCTGATCCTGATGCGCCACCAGGCCAGCCTCGGCGGCATCGGCATCCTGGCGATCTTCATGCAGAAGCGCCACGGCTGGAGTGCCGGCAAGCTGCTGATGGCCACCGACGTCGCCATCGTCTGCGCCGCCTTCGTCATCACCGACCTGCGCCGCGCCGCCCTGTCGGTCCTCGGCGCGCTGGTGATGAACCTGGTGCTGATCGTCAATCACCGGCCGGGGCGGTATTTCGGGCAGTAGAAACAGGCGCTCGGCGGCGCTTGCGCGCCATGACTTGTCATTGCCCCCGGATCTCGTCGATGTGCCGGAAGGCGCTGGTAACCTTCTCGATCTGCCCACCGGGTACGCCGTAACCCTCAAAGTGCATCCGCCATTGACGCACAATTCGCCAGATGCGATCGATGATTTCCTCAGCACGAACCCGCGTCAGGCCAAAACGCGCGTAGGCAGACAACGCGTTGTCGACGGTCGCCAACCGCCCTTGCGCGCCGATGCCAAGATGCAGGTTTCGCTGCGTGGCCAGCATCGGGCGCGGCATCACATCGTAGAGCGGCGATAGCGCCCATCCCCGACGCTCGCCATCCCAGAGGAAAGCATGGTTGCGAAGATGGTCGTCGTCATTGGTGACGAAGATGTTGAACACCATGCGTCCGAACAACTCCTCCTGATCGGCCACGATTTTTTCCGCCACGCCGTAGCGCCGGATGCGATCCGCGATATCGCCGTAACTGCGCTGCGGCGACTCGGATTCATGGCATCCCAGCAGGGTCAGCGCGCTGACCATGTGGCGACGGTGCATCCGGCCATCCTGCCGGACCCGGTCAAAACGACGGATCAGCATGACCGTTCTCTTCCCGAGCGCCTCGGTGTAGATGGGGGGCACGTCCAGGCCGGCCTCCTTCGCCAGTAGCATCGTCGCCGCCTCGATGACGGGCACATCGATCGCCGTATCGCTGCGGGCCGGGAACTTTGCGAGCCACAGATTCCCCTCGGCGTCCTGGACGGTTGCCTTGGGCCGCATGCCCCCCATCGAACTGGCCGCGTCGAAGAAGTCTTCAAGACTCCCCGGAACCGGCAATCCTTCCTCGATCCGCTCGGCGGCCTGCAGCAGATAGTCAAGGCTCTGGATGCTTGCGCCGTGCGCCACCTTGGCGGCAGAAGCAATCGACGGGCGGATATCCAGCGCCCCGGCGCGTTCACTTCCGGCTTCCAGAAGATAGGTCGATTCCGGCAGGCTGTTCAGCGGCGCTTGAAGCCGCGATTCGATGACCCGCCGCCCCCAGCCGTCCGGGGCCGCGTCGCGGATGCCGCCGAACAGCACCAGCCCTTCCGCCGGAAATAGCTCGGTGCCTCTCTCGGGCGTGTTCGCGCCATGAATCGGCAGGCTCACCGGATCGACAGGCGCGGCATTGTGCCGGTCGAGATAGCGCAAGCCATAGCTGAAACGCGACGCCAGGAGTTCGCCGTGCTGCTCCAGCAGCGTCAGCAAGCCCGCGGGAACGAAATCGCCCGCCAGATGGATGAAAACGCCCAGCGTCTTCCCGGCCTGTGCTTTCCGCATCAGAAATCCAGCTCCTTCAAGCGATCCGGTGAAAGCTTGCGGGCGCGCTGACGTTGCTCGGCGTGCGCCAGCGCGACGACCGCGGGATCGGTTTCCACGAACAGGCTGAACAACGTCTTGCCGGGCGCTATCGCGTCCAGCAACCGAATGATCTGGCCAATGGCAACGCTCGGCGCCCCGCTTTCAATGGCGACAACGGTACGGCGGGAAATCCCGGCCCGCAGCGCGGCCTCCTCCTGCCGGACGCCCCGCGCAATCCGGAGCCGAGACAGGCGCAAACCGAGGTCTTGCAACTGGGCAAGCAACTCTTCGGAGATGGCGGACTTTTGATCGATCTTCATGAGCGTAAATTTGCACTAAAAACTAATTTTGCGCAATATAAAGCTCATTTTAAAACTAGTAGCAACGTAGCGCGGGTGAGTAACAATCGATCGCCAAAAACAATTGTGGTGCGTCCCCAATTACGCATGGTCCCGAAGAATGGCGCTTCCAATGCCGCGCATCCCTGTTTATCCTTTTGCTTGGCCAACTTTCTGGCATACAGCGACACTTTTGAACATGTCATTAAAATCATTCGTCAAAGGCTGGATCGGCGAGGCCGTCGGATCAGTGGCGCACAAATTGCTGCTGGACCCGAAGATCTACTTTCCGCTCAACAACGTCACTCTTCAGACCAGAAACGGCACGACACAGATTGACCACGTCATCGTCTCGAAGTACGGAATATTCGTCATTGAATCGAAAAACATGGACGGCTGGATTTTTGGAGACGCAAAAAGTCCTCAATGGACGCAAAGCCTGTTTGGAAAGAAATACAGATTCCAAAATCCTCTGCACCAGAACTATCGGCATATAAAGGTGCTACAAGAATTCCTCGGCGTTGAAGAATCTAAGGAAACGCCGAACAAGCCACTGAAAAACTTGGCGGCGCTTCAATATTGAGCCGAAATGGTGAAAGAAATCGATTTTTCATCGTATAAGTCGCCGGCTTTGGGCACGGATGCGGGGAATTTCCCCGTATCCGGCTCATGCCGGACGCACCTCTCCTGTCAGAGGTCTGCCCCATTTGTTGAGATTGATCATCGCCAGCATGGCGAAGGCCCGGTTGGCGTTCTTGGCGAGACCGCGATAACGCACCTTGGCAAAGCCCCAGAGACGTTTGAGCGTCAGGAAGGGATGCTCGACCTTGGAACGAATACTGGACTTGCGCCGGTTCGTTGCTTTGTCGGCCTCGGTCA
>NZ_JCANUT010000025.1:0-49742 GCF_059569095.1 Propionivibrio pelophilus DSM 12018
TCCTGTTCCGATGACAGGCTTCGACCCGTACCCGGTTTCTTCCCGCGTACGGAGGGCTTCAAGGCGACCATGCCGCCTGCTTCGTACAAGTCCAGGGCCATGCGTACGCCCGGCCAGCTGAGCCCCGTCGCCGTGACAATCTGCATCACACGCATCCCGCTTTTGTGCAGCCGGACCGCTTGCTTGCGTAGGGCATACAACTGCTCCAGCGTTTGAACTTCTTTTTCTGTCGTTTCCATCATTCCCATGTCGGGACAACAACCCGAAATTCAAGCGTTATTCGGGCCGAATCTATAGTTCGGAAACAGCACCAGATCATGACGATCTTTCAATTGCCGACACAACGGATCACGCGAAAAATAGGCAAGTCCCGCATGGCAGTGGGCAGGCTGGTTGGTTGCAGGGTGGGGTTCAAAGGCTTCTTGAGCGCGTCCGCAATAATAGAAACACAACGGAACAGCGCCTGTTTTCCCCATTCATGCGTCCCGCACGGCGCCCCCTGGCACGGATCGATCCTGCTGTAAAACAAGGAAGGGCATCGCAAGTCGTGTCGCTAGAAACGATCTTCGCCACCTACCACTCGGCAACGTTCCGGTTGCCCACCCTTTCCTTACCCGTTTTTCCTTCCGCATTTCCTTTCAGCTTCTCTTTCCCCATCCATCCCAACGCCGGCCTTGTCCGGGTTCGAGAGGGTCTATGTCACACTTTGAAATCGTAAAACGCGAGGATTTCTCCGACGTCACCTTTCTGCTGGAAATCAGCCATCCGCTGATGGCCAAGGCGGCCAAGCCGGGGCAGTTCGTCATCGTGATGCTCAACGAACACGGTGAACGGGTGCCACTGACCATCGCCGACTTCGACCGGACCAAGGGCACGGTCACCCTGGTCATCCAGGCCGTGGGTAAAACGACCCGCCAGATGCAGCAGGAGTGCAAGGTCGGCACCTCGCTGTACGGGCTGGTCGGGCCGATGGGCATCCCGACGCCCGAGTCGCACGCGAAGAAGGTCGTCTGCGTCGGCGGCGGCCTCGGCGTCGCTCCGGTCTATCCGCAGGCGCGTGCGCTCAAGGAGAGCGGCGCCTACGTGATCGGCGTCATCGGTTTCCGCACCAAGGATCTGGTGTTCTGGGAAGACAAGTTCCGCGCGATCTGCGACGAACTGATCATCTGTTCCGACGACGGCTCGGTCGGCCTGCACGGTCGCGTGACGGCCGGCATCGAGCAGGCGATCAAGAAGCATACCGACATCGACGAAGTAATCGCCATCGGCCCGCCGATCATGATGAAGAGCTGTGCCGAGACGACCCGCCCGTACAAGATCAAGACGATGGTCAGCCTGAACCCGATCATGGTCGACGGCACCGGGATGTGCGGCGGCTGCCGCGTGAAGATCGGTGATCAGGTGAAGTTCGCCTGCGTCGACGGCCCTGACTTTGACGGTCACCTCGTCGACTTCGACGACCTGATGACCCGCCTGCGCCGTTACACCAAGGAAGAACGCATGGCGCTCGATCACTGGGAAAAGGGCTGCCGGATGCAGAAGTCGATCGACAAGGCGGTCGATGCCGCGCAGAGCAAGTAACCCGCCCCACCCTTCTCAACGTTTCAGCACACGGTAACTATCCATGGCCAAGAAAAGGACGATACGAAGCATCCCGCAGGAACGGACGCCGATGCGCGAACAGGATCCGGCGGTACGTGCGCGGAATTTCGACGAGGTAGCCTGCGGCTACCATCCGGACGACGCGATGCGCGAATCCGAGCGCTGCCTGTTCTGCCCGGACCAGCCCTGTGTTTCCGGCTGCCCGGTGGGCATCAACATTCCCGGTTTCATCCGCAAAATCAACGAAAAGGATCTTCGCGGCGCCTACGACATCCTGACCGAGACCAGCCTGCTGCCGGCGATCTGCGGCCGCGTCTGCCCGCAGGAAAACCAGTGCGAAGGCCAATGCACAGTCGGACAGACGCTGGAAGCCGTCGCCATCGGCCGCCTGGAACGGTTCGTCGGTGACACGGCAATCCGCGAAGGCTGGGCCAACATCCCGCATATCGAACCGACCCGCTTCAAGGTCGGCATCGTCGGCTCCGGGCCGGCGGGCATGGCCTGCGCAGCCGACATGGCCAAGGCCGGCTGTGACGTGACGGTCTATGAGGCTTTCCACCAGGCCGGTGGCGTACTGAAGTACGGCATCCCCGACTTCCGCCTGCCCAACGCGGTGATCGACGCCGAGATCGCCAACCTCAGGAAGCTCGGCGTCAAGTTCGAGTGCAACACGCTGGTCGGGCGGTTGTTCACGCTGGAGCAGATGATCTCCGAAATGGGCTACGACGCGGTCTTCGTCGGTGTCGGTGCAGGCTACCCGACGATGCTCGGAATTCCCGGCGATTCGCTGAACGGCGTGCTTTCGGCCAACGAGCTGCTCACCCGCTGCAACCTGATGCGCGCCAAGGAATTCCCCAGTTTCGACACGCCGCAGCCGATCGGCAAGCGCGTCGCCGTCGTCGGCGCCGGCAACACGGCGATGGATGCGATGCGCGTGTCGCTGCGCCTCGGCGCCGAGAAGGTGTACTGCATCTACCGCCGTTCACACAAGGAAGCCCCGGCCCGCGCCGAGGAAATCCACCACGCCGAGGAAGAAGGCGTCGAGTTCCACTGGCTGACCAACCCGGTAGCGATTCTCGACGACGGCCACGGCAACGTGATGGGCATGCGCTGCGTGCGCATGGAACTCGGCGAGCCCGATGCCTCCGGCCGCCGCCGCCCGGTACCGGTGGCTGGCAGCGAGTTCGATTTCGAGTGCGACCTCGTCGTCTACGCCATCGGCACCAACGCCAACCCGATCATGGGGCAAACCTCCGGGCTGCGCCTGAACAAGTGGGGCTATATCGATACCGATGAAAACCTCGCCACCTCGCTGGCCGGCGTCTTCGCGGGGGGCGACATCGTCACCGGCGCCGCGACGGTGATCGAGGCGATGGGCGCCGGACGTCGCGCGGCCGCGAGCATGAAGGCCTATCTCGGCATCCGCGACAGCAACCGCCCGTACCGCTCCGGCGGCGACACCTTGTTCGGCATCGACACAGGCGAACGCAACTTCGCCCGCATCCGGGCCTAGGCCGGCCACCGCTCAACCGCGAATCTGGAATAACCACCTATGACTACGAAGAGAGTATCGAAGAAAGCCGGCAAGAAGACGTGCGTCACACTCAAGGAGCACATCGTCGAGATCATCAGCGATTCCGGCGAAGGCGCGCAGCGCTGCGGCCAGTCGCTCGGCTCGATCGCCGCCCGCATGGGCAACGGCATCTGGACCACCGAGATCATTCCCGCGGAAATCCGCCCGCCGGCCCGCAGCGTCGCTGGTGCCAGCGGCATCCGCATCCGCATCGGCTCCGGCTACGTCACCAACGGCGGCGACGAAACGGATCTGGTCGTCGCCTTCAACGAGCAGGTACTGCTCGGCCGCGTCAATGCCCGCGAACTGAAGCCCGGCTGCATCATCCTGCTGGAAAACATGTGGCGCACCCACTCGGACCCGAACATCGCGCGCTCCTACGCCGAGGCGTACGACCGGCTGGTCAAGGCCGGCTACAAGGTCCACGAGATCCCGATGGAAGAGGAGTGTCTCAAGCTCACTACCAACGCGCGGCGCGGCAAGAACATGTTCGCGCTGGGCATCCTCTGCCACATCTATAACTTCGACCTGCAGGCCGCCCGCGAGCAGATTGCGCTGACTTTCGGCAAGAAGGAAAAGAGCGTCATCGACGCCAACGTCGAACTGCTCGAAGCCGGGCACAAGTGGGCCGAAGCCAACATCGACTTCTGCTTCCAGATCCCGGCCACACCGACCGACAAGAAGCAGATCTCGATCAACGGCAACACCTCGCTGGCGCTCGGCGTGATGGCCTCCGGGATGGACATCTGTGCGATGTACCCGATCACTCCCGCCACCTCGGCCTCCCACTACCTGTCGGAAGCCTTCGAGAAGGTCGGCGGCATCGTGCATCAGGCCGAGGATGAGATCGCCGCCTGCGCCTTCGCCATCGGCGCCTCCTACGCCGGCAAGTGCACCGTGACCATTACCTCCGGCCCCGGCTACTCGCTCAAGCAGGAAGCCATCGGCCTCGCGGTGATGGCCGAGATCCCGCTGGTGGTGGTCAACGTCCAGCGCGGCGGCCCGAGCACCGGCCAGCCGACCAAGGTCGAACAAGGCGACCTGATGACCACCATCTTCGGCAGCCACGGCGACGCGCCGAAGGTCGTGATGGCGCCGGCAACGATCGAAGACTGCTTCTATTCGGTGATCACTGCCCGCCGCATCGCCGAGACCTTCAACACCGTTGTCGTCATCCTCAGCGACGCCAGCCTGTCGTCGTCGCAGCAGCCCTTCGACCGGCCGCAGTTCCAGGAATCCTGGCTGGCGCCGCCGATCGATCAGAGCCCGGTGCCGGACGGTGCACGCCCGTATGACTGGGATCCGGTCACCGGCATCGCCCGCCGCTTCATTCCAGGCCAGCCCGGCGGCATGCACACCGTCACCGGCCTCGCGCACGACCGCGACAGCCACGTCGCCTACGACCCGGACATCAACCAGGAAGGCTTGCGCGCGCGCAGCCTGAAGCTCGCTGCGCTGCAGAAGACGCTGCTGCCGCCCGAAGTGTTCGGCGCCGAAAAAGGCGACCTGCTGGTCATCGGCTGGGGCAGTACCAAGGGCGCGATCGAGGAAGCGGTGGACGCGCTGCGCGCCGAAGGCAAGAAGGTAGCCTCGATCCATCTGCGTTTCCTGCAGCCGATGCAGCCCGGCATCAAGGACATCATGAAGCGCTTCAAGAAGGTGATGACGATCGAGACCAACTGGAGCGACCGCCCCGACGATCAGCTGATCGACGAAGACAGTCGCCGCTACTCGTCGCTGGCCACGCTGCTGCGCTCGCGCTATCTGGTCGACGTCGATTGCTGGACGGAAGTCCGCGGGCAGCCGGTCAAGCCGCGCACGATCCGCCAAGTGCTCCTGAACAAACTCGAGAAATAGGGGAAACGCATGAAGACATCCGCCACCAAGCAGCTGCTCGACCTGTACAAGGAGCAGTCGGCGCTTGAAGACTACCAGAGCGGCGTGCCCCGCTGGTGCACCGGCTGTGGCGACAACGCCATCCTGGCCGCCGTCCAGCGGCTGTGCCGCGACGAGGGACTGCGTCCTGAAAAGACCGTGTTCGTCTCGGGCATCGGCTGTTCCAGCCGCTTCCCGCACTACATGAAGACCTACGGCTTCCACGGCATCCACGGCCGTGCCTTCCCGGTTGCCGAAGGCGTCAAGATGGCCCGCCCGGACCTCGCCGTCTTCGTCAACACCGGCGACGGCGACTGCTGCAGCATCGGCGCGGCGCACTGGATCCACGCGCTGCGCTACAACATGAACATGACCGTGTTCCTGCACGACAACCAGATCTACGGGCTGACCAAGAAGCAGGCGTCGCCAACCTCGCCGATCGGCACCAAGAGCAACACCACGCCGCGCGGCAGCTACCTCGACGCACTCAATCCACTGACCGTCTCGCTCGGCGTTTCCAACGTTTCGTTCATCGCCCAGGCGGTCGACTGGATTCCGGAAACGCTGTTCGACATCGTCAAGGCCGCCTACCACCACAAGGGCTTCTCGTTCGTGCGCATCATCCAGCGCTGCCCGGAATGGCTGCCCAAGTCGCTGGAGCCGTGGGTACAGGATCCGGATCGCGTGCAGCTCGTGCATCACGCCGACGGCATCCAGATCAGCCAAGGACTCGCACGGGTGTACAAGAACCAGGTCGAGCACGATCCGATGGACATCCACCGTGCCCGCGAGATCGCCTCCGACACCGAGACCATTCCGGTCGGCATCCTTTACCGGAACCCGAACGTGCCGTGCTACGAGGACACCCGCCACAGCGGCGCCCTGCGCACGACCGAGGCAATCCGGACGAACTTCGAAGCCGAGCTGGACAAATACTCCGTCTGAAAAGGAAACACGACGCGACCAGCGCGCCCGCGGCAATCGGAAACAACGCGGGACGCGCCTTGACCAACGACTAGAGAGATGGCACCCACTTATGGAAGCTGATCTGCAAGCCCACGTAGCGTTTTTCCTCTCCGGAAAAGCCAACACGCCGAACCTGGAAACGATCGACCGCCTCGACTTGCGTCCCGCGCTCTTCGCCGGCTACCGGGATTTAACGACGATGCGTTACGACTTTCCGCTGCTCCTGCTCAAGGACGAAGCGGGCGCCCCGTGCGTCGAATCGCTCTCCGGATTGATCGACGGCATTCTCGACAAGATTGCCCGCGGCACTGACGGGGAGCGAATCCGCAAGCACGTGCTGCGACTTGAGCAGCACATTCGCACGCAGGCCGCGACCGGCAAGGAAGGCAAACTCTCGGTCCTGTGGGACAAAGCGGCCAAGGAACTCGGCAAGAACGACAAACCGGTCGCCGACAGCCTGGCACGAGCCCGCGCCAACCTCAAGGCCGATGGCGAGGTCGTCGATTGCAACGGCGCGATGCCCTTCCAGCTGATCGGTCACGTCTGGGCGCTGACCCAGACGCAACGCGCCCGGCGCTTCGGCGACGTCGCGGACCGGCTGGTGATCAAGCTCTCGGAAATCCTGCAGGCCGACTTTGCCAACTCCAACGCCGGCCGCAGTGCCGCCAACCTCAAGCGCACCTTCGGCTCCGGCCCGATGGACCAGTTCGATTTCGACGTCATGTCGAAACTGCTGAGCAAATCCGCCCCGAAGGAAAACCTGAGCAAGAACCGCAAGAAGCGCATCGAAAAATTGCTGACGACGCTCAAGACGCAACAATTCTTCCCGTCGCCGCATTCGACCAGCAAGCCCTACGTTTTCGCCTTCGACTCCTGCGGCGAGGCGATCAGGGCCTACCGTGAGCGCCTGCCCAAGGCTATTGAACTCTCCAAGGCCGTGGCCATTGCCGAACTGGAAGTGCGCGGTGAGTACAGCGAGTCGAAACACGACCGTCTCTTCGAATCCTTCGGCGAGAACGGCCTTGACCCTCGCGACATGGCGCTGTTCCCGGACTACCTGGCACGCATCCACGCCGAGCAACTGCCCGGCGGCGAGTTGGGAACGCTGACCGAGATCATGTCGCTCAACCTGCCGATCAAGGTACTGGTGCAGACCGACGACGTCATCGAGGAGTCGCCGATCAGCAACGGCCACCTCGCCTTCGCCCTGCGCAGCCGGCAGCTCGCGCGCATGGCGCTGGGCATGGCTGGCGTGTTCGTCGTGCAGGCCCCCGCCTCCGCGCTGTTCCGGTTGCGCGACAAGATCGTCCGTGGACTCGACTGCTCCGGACCAGCACTGTTCAGCATCTTCTCCGGCGTTGCCAGCGGCCACGGGCAGGTGCCGCCCTATCTGGTCGGCGCAGCGGCGCTCGAAGCGCGCGTTTTTCCGGCCTTCACGATGGATCCGACGGCCGGCAATGACTGGGCCTCGCGCTTCTCGCTGGAGACGAACCCGCAGCCCGAAGTCGACTGGCCATCCCACCGGATCACCTACGAAGATGCGGCATGCCAGAGTGTCAGCGAACAGCGCCCCTTCACGCTGATCGATTTCGTCGCCTGCGACGCCCGCTACCGCAAGTTCTTCGCCGACGTACCCAAGTCGCACTGGCGTGACTGGCTGGCCGATGCCGGCGAGATCATCGCTCGCGACAAGCGGGACGACATCGAGCGAATCGATCGACTCCCCTCGCTTCTGATGGTCGATCCGGACGACCGACTGCACAAGGTCATCGTCACCGAAAAGATCGTCCGCGAGGCACGTCGTTGCCTGTCGATGTGGAACAGCCTGCAGGAACTCGGCGGCATCCACAATTCGCACGCCGAACGACTGTTGGCGCGTGAGCGCTCGGCTTGGGAAGAAAGTGCAAAGGCCATCGCCGTCGCCAGTGCCCCCGCGGATGCAGCGCCGTCGCCTGCGGCACCCGCTGCCGCCGAAGCGACGCCAGTTGAACCGGCTGCGGAACACCTCTCCGACGAGGCCTACATCGAAACGCCGCGCTGCGCCTCGTGCAACGAGTGCATCCAGATCAACGACAAGATGTTCGCCTACGACGGCAACAAACAGGCTTACATCAAGGACATCAATGCCGGCACCTACGCCCAGCTCGTCGAAGCCGCCGAGAACTGCCAGGTCGCAATCATCCACCCCGGCAAGCCGCGCAACCCGAGTGAAGCGGGGCTGGACGATCTGATCAAGCGAGCGGAAGCGTTCATGTAACCGACGATCCCTCCGTCGTGCGCCCCCTACGGTCGCGCGGCGGAGCATTGCGATCGCAGCCCGGAATAAAAATGACTAGTACATAATTATTCCGGCTGTTACCATTCCGCTGCTTTTTTTCTCCACAAGACAGGGAATAAGGCTGCAAGGCCGTTTAGCCGGGAACGCCAGCGCGTAGACTGCTCGCCTCGACGTCCGGCACGGCGGCGATGATGGATCGCCCGCCCTGGTTCACAGCCCTTTGGACAACAGCCCTTCTCCACATCAATAACAAATGGCTCTTCGACACGAGTTGCTTGAACTGGCAGCAAAACACGAACTCACTCCACAACAGACGCAATGGCTGCTCAACGAGGCACGATTGGGCACCGAACCCGCCGCGCTGAACACGACGCTGCCGCGAGTCGTTGCAGCGCTGGCAGCCGCGCTCGGAGGACTGGGCGTTGTGATGTGGATCGCCGCGAACTGGGAACACTTCGGAAGATTCGCTCACTTCGCCCTGCTGCAAGGACTGGTGTTGCTCGCCGGACTGTGCGCTGCCCTCCGTTTGAGCATGCGCGCGCCACTCGGACTTCTGGCGCTGCTCGGCATCGGCGCGCTGTTCGCGTATTTCGGGCAGACCTATCAGACTGGAGCCGATCCCTGGCTGCTGTTTGCCCTCTGGTCGGTACTGTCCCTGCCGCTGTGCTGGGGGGCACGCAGCGATCTGCTCTGGACGCCGTGGGCCCTGATCACTTCAACGGCCATTGCGTCATGGATTCACACGTATTCAGGCCATCGCTGGTATGTAAACCCCGGATTGCTTCATACCCATCTGGCCGGCTGGTTTGCCGCGCTCTTGATGGTCGCTCTGGTAAGCCCGCAAGGAAAAAGGTACACAGGCGCTGGCGTATGGAGTTTTCGGACCGCTGCTGCATTGGCGGTATCGGCAATCACCACGACGGCCCTCGCCGGACTGTTCGACGGCCACGCCCTGCCGGCCTTCCATTTTGGCCTGTTTCTTCTGGCGGCTTGCGCCGCCTGGCTCAGTACCGAAGCAGGATTTGACGTCTTTGTCCTCAGCATGACGACCCTGGGGCTGAACGCGCTGCTGGTCTCTGGAATGACAAATGCGCTCGGCGACAGCCTGTGGCGAAACGACTGGTTCGGCGGGCTATTGCTGATTACCCTTTCCGCCGCGGCACTGTTGGCTGCATCGGTTGCCTGCATTCTGAAAATTGCGCGCCGGCACAACACCGCATCCGGAATCGAAGGTGAGACGGCTTGAAAACGAAAACCGCCCCGTCGACACAAGAGACGATCCTTGCCGGGATCAACGCGGGCATCCTGCCGGCCGATACCGTGTTCGCGCCGGACAACTCGCGGCCGTGGCCCGTTGTCCTGTTGACCGCCATCGGCGCCTGGTTCGCCGCCATCCCGCTATTCCTCCTGCTGGGCACAATGCTTGGCAACACCATCTATTCCGGAGCCGGCCCCTATCTCGTCGGCGGGTTCGCCTTGGCAGCCGCCATCGCCATACTGCGCTCAAGCGACTTGCCGTTGTTTGTCGAGCAACTCGCGGTTCCTGTACTCCTCGTCGGCCTCGCGCTGCTGGCCGTCGGCTGCTTCGACGATATGGGAGCCACCGTTGGCGCATGGGGAATGCTGGCAATCACACTCGGCGTCGCAACGATGCTTCGGCCTGCATGGCTCCGCGTTCTGCTCGGATGCGGTGCCGCTGGCCTGCTGTATCAGGGGCTCTGGCCGGCATGGCATTGGCGCCACGCTCAGCTGGATGGACTGATCTCGCTGCACGCATTGCTGATCGCCTGGTTGCTGGCGCTATGGCTGCAAAACATCCGCGTAAGTATCGCCGCCGCCATCGAGAGTCTGGCGACCGGTTGGCTGATCAGCACCTTGATCGGATTCGCCTGGATCGCGGGCGCCACATTTCTCCTTTCCGGAACGATGGGATTCGAAGCACTTGGCCACCTCCATTCATGGGATCCCGGAAGCGGACATCCACGCAGCCTGGCGCTTGCGCTTCAGTTACTGTCCTGTGCCCTTGTCCTGACAGCCGCCTTCCTCTCGGCACGGAGCTGGCACGGCCTTCGTCACCCCTTGTTCGTCGTGGTTGCAGCGGCACTCACCATCCTGGCCTGGTTTCTTCCGATGCTCGGGGCCCCGGTTCTGGCGATGGCAATCACTGCCATCACCCACCGCTGGCGGCTCGCTGGCGCCAGCGCGGCCGCTTCCGTCTGGATCGTCGGCAGCTTCTATTACCAGCTTCAATGGGCTCTTTCGGAGAAGGCCCTTCTGCTCATCTCTATCGGTCTCGTGCTGGGAATGGCCATCTTGGCCGCTCAGGATCGGCGGCGTTTTCCGACGACAAGGTACCGCCTCAAAGGCAATGGCACGGCAACGCCCCTCTTCCACCCGTTCACGTCGCGCCGCACCTGGGGAGTACTTGCCGGTTCGCTTGCCACGCTGCTGGCGATCAACCTGGGCATCTGGCAGAAGGAAGACCTGATCTCGCGCGGCAAGCCGCTGTATCTTGCGCTGGCCCCCGTTGATCCGCGCTCGCTGATGCAGGGGGATTACATGCAGCTGCGCTTCGCCACGCTGAACACTTTGGACTTGCCGTCGCCCGAGGCAATGATGGGCAAACGGCCGCTGCTGGTGATCAGGCTCGATGCCCGCAATGTCGCGACGGTTCAGCGTGAACACGATCCTGATCGTCACCCCCTGGCGAAGGATGAGAGTCTCCTTGAAATGAGCCCGAAGGATGGCCGCTGGGTCGTCGTCACCGACGCCTGGTTTTTCAGGGAAGGCGAAGGAGAGCGCTGGCAGAAGGCGAAATATGGAGAATTCCGCGTATTGCCCGACGGAAAAGCCCTGCTGGTCGGCATGGCGGACGAAGCCCTCCGCCCCATCGTCACCAAAACACCTTGATGGCGTGATCTTCGTCAGGCTCCTTGTCGAACACGCCCATTTCTGGGTAGTCTCGCAGGCACGCTTTTCCCCCCAAAGGAGCCCACATGAAGTATTCCCAAGCATCCCTCGGACGCGTGTTCGTCATCCGCCTGGAGGACGGCGACATCGTCCACGAATGTCTTGAACGTTTCGCCCGCGAGCAGGGTGTCTCGGCAGCGGGACTGATTGCCCTGGGTGATGCCGACGCCGGCAGCCGACTGGTCGCCGGAACGGAAGAAGGTCGCGCCGATCCGCTGGTTTTCGTCGAGCGCGTACTCGAAGATGCTCACGAAATTTCCGGCGTGGGAACCATCTTCCCCGACGAGCAGGGCAACCCCATCCCGCACGTTCACATGGCGTTCGGCCGCAAGGACTCGGTCGCGGTCGGCTGTGTCCGTCCCGGGGTCAAGGTCTGGCACGTCATGGAAATCATCGTCGTCGAATTGCGCGACAGCACGGCGGTTCGCCGTTTCGAAACCGGGCTGCCCGGCTTCAAGTTGCTGAATCCCTGACCGCCCCATAAACGAGAAGGGCGACAGCCTTCGCTATCGCCCTTCTCTTGTCGTTAAAAAATCAGCGCTGATCCGCCGGCGGTACGTCGCGCCGCGGCGCACCAACGTACAACTGGCGTGGCCGCCCGATCTTCTGCTCGGAATCGGTGATCATTTCCTCCCACTGCGCCATCCAGCCGACAGTGCGCGCCAGCGCAAAGATGCAGGTGAACATTGACGTCGGGATGCCCATCGCCTTCTGCACGATACCGGAGTAGAAATCGACGTTCGGGTAAAGCTTCTTCTCGACGAAATACTCGTCTTCCAGCGCAATACGTTCCAGTTCCAGCGCCAGTTTGAACAGACGATCGTTTTCCAGACCGAGTTCCTGAAGAACATTGCTGCAGATTTTGCGCATCAACTTGGCGCGCGGATCGAAGTTCTTGTAGACACGGTGGCCAAAGCCCATCAGCTTGAACGGATCGTTCTTGTCCTTGGCGCGCTTGATGTATTCCGGCACGCGCGAAACGTCGCCGATTTCCTCAAGCATCTTCAGGCAAGCCTCGTTCGCGCCACCATGCGCCGGCCCCCAGAGACAGCCAATACCCGCCGAAATGCAGGCATACGGATTGGCACCGGACGACCCGGCGAGACGCACGGTCGACGTCGAAGCGTTCTGCTCGTGGTCGGCATGCAGGGTGAAGATGGTGTCGAGCGCGTGTACCAGCACCGGGTTCGGCTCGTACTTCTCGCAGGGCGTGCCGAACATCATGTGCATGAAGTTGGCCGTATAAGGTAGATCGTTGCGCGGATACATGAACGGCTCGCCCATCGAGTACTTGTAGGCCATGGCCACGATGGTCGGCAACTTGGCGACGATCCGGTTGAAATTAATGCTGCGCTGCGTCGGGTCCGAGAAATCCTCGGCCTCGTGATAGAACGCCGACAGGGCTCCGACCACGCCCACCATCACCGCCATCGGGTGCGCGTCGCGGCGGAAGCCCTGATAGAAGCGCGCCATCTGCTCGTGGATCATCGTGTGCGTCTTGATGATGTTCACGAACGTTTTCTTCTGCTCGGCATTCGGCAGTTCGCCGTTGCGCAACAGGTACGCCACGTCGAGGAACTCGCACTTCTCGGCCAGTTGCTCGATTGGATAGCCGCGATAGAGCAGTTCGCCCTTGTCGCCGTCGATGAAGGTGATCGTCGAGCTGCACGACGCCGTGGAGAGGAAGCCCGAATCGTAGGTAAACAGCCCTGTCTTGGCCCCCAGCGCCCGGATGTCGATGCAGTCGTTGCCATGCACCGGGGTCAGAATCGGAAACTCGACCGGTTCCCGGCCTTCGATGATCAGGGTTGCCTTACGTTCGGATGTCATGAAATCTCTCCCGTCGGGGTATTTGATTGATATTCAGGTTATGACGCGTGCACTCCCGAGCAACTTGACCACTTCAGCCTGTAACGGGCTGTCGCATTCGCGCTTTCCGACGACCAATGGCCACAGTTCCCTGTCTTCCATCTCCACCAGTTTCGCGAATGTCTCTTGTTGCTCCGGGCCCAGATTCGAAAAGTGCTTTTCAAGAAAGTTCCCGAGCAGCACATCCAGTTCCAGTTGCGCGCGGTGGGTACATTTCCAGCGCAGACGCTTGATATCCGTATCGTTCAGCATGTCATCTCCTTAACCAAAAAGAATCCGGGCAGCAGATTTAGCACACTTGCTCAAAGCGGTCCAACACGGCGCAAAACCACTCCAAAGAAGTTATACGACAACCATTCAACAATTGACTCATTCGGGCTTCCCACTTATGATCCAAGGCTGTTTTTACCGTCCTGAACGGGGTCGTCTCAGGCAGCGACAATTGCCTCTGATTGCCTTGTTCCAGCCTTTTGTTATCCACAGGAGTTGCAACATGTCTAAAGCCCCCGTCCGCGTCGCCGTCACCGGTGCCGCTGGTCAGATTGGTTACAGCCTGCTTTTCCGCATCGCGTCCGGCGAAATGCTCGGCAAGGACCAACCCGTCATCCTCCAACTGCTCGACCTGCCGCAAGCCCAGAAGGCCTGCCAGGGCGTCATCATGGAGCTCGATGATTGCGCCTTCCCGCTGCTGCACGGCGTTTTCGCCACCGAATACCCGGACATCGCCTTCAAGGATGCCGACATCTGTCTGCTCGTCGGAGCCCGTCCGCGCGGCCCCGGCATGGAGCGTGCCGACCTGCTGACCGCCAACGGCGCCATCTTCACCATCCAGGGCAAGGCCATCGCGGAAAACGCCAAGGAAGACGTCAAGGTACTGGTCGTCGGCAACCCGGCAAACACCAACGCCTACATCGCCCGTTCCGCCGCCATGAAGGTTGGCCGTACCAACCCGGCCAACTACCACGCCATGCTGCGCCTCGACTACAACCGTGCCAAGTCGCAACTGGCCGGCAAGACCGGACGCCCGGTCGACAGCCTGAAGAACCTGGTCGTCTGGGGCAACCACTCGCCGACGATGTACGCCGACTACCGTCACTGCACGTCCAACGGCGACAATGTCAAGAAGATGATCAACGACGATCACTGGAACAACAGCGTGTTCCTGCCGACCGTCGGCAAGCGCGGCGCGGCGATCATCGAAGCCCGCGGCCTGTCGTCCGCCGCCTCGGCGGCCAATGCGGCCATCGATCACATCCGTGACTGGGTCCTCGGTTCCGAGGACTGGGTTACGATGGGCGTCCCGAGCGACGGTTCCTACGGCATCCCGGAAGGCATCGTTTTCGGCTTCCCGTGTGAATGCAAGGACGGTTCGTTCAAGATCATCCAGGGCATCGAGATCGACGCCTTTGCCCAGGAAAAGATCGCCAAGACGCTCAAGGAACTGACCGACGAGGCCGACGCTGTCAAGGGCATGCTTTAAACAGCCGTCTCACGGTTACGGAAAGCCGCAGCAGGTCTGCGGCTTTTTTTCGTCCATCCTTTGGACACCCCACGGTAAAATCCTGTCTTTTGCCCGTTCGGATACCTGCCATGCGACACCCTAGCGACGTTCTCTTCCCCGGCGAAAAACCCTTTCCCATCCTGCCCGCCGTCGACCACTACGCCGGATCGGAGAAGCTGATGAAAAAGGCGCTCCAGTTGCAGAACGAACTGGGGCCGATCTTCGACATCACCTGCGATTGCGAGGACGGCGCGCACGCCGGCGCCGAACGCGAGCACGCCGAGATGGCCGCCGGCATCGTCATGAGCGCGGACAACCGGCACGGGCGCGTGGCCATCCGGGTACACGATTTCACCCACCCGCACTGGCAACAGGACATCGAAATCATCGTCGCCATCGCCGGTTCACGGCTGCCCTTCATCACCCTGCCCAAGCCGCGCGGCGTTGCCGACGTGCAAGCACAGATCGGCTTCCTGCGCGAAGTCGAGGCGAAAAACGGGCTGCAACGGCCAATCCCGGTCCATGTCCTGATCGAAACGCTCGGCGCACTGCACGAGGTCTGGGAGATCGCGGCAACACCCGGCGTCGAGTCGCTCGATTTCGGCCTGATGGATTTCGTCTCCGGCCATCACGGCGCCATCCCCGGCGCGGCCATGAAGAGCCCCGGCCAGTTCGACCACCCGCTGGTCGCCCGCGCCAAGTGCGAGATCACCACGGCGGCGCTGGCCAACGGCGTCGTGCCGACGCACAACGTCACGACGGAACTCAAGGATCTCGACGTGATCCGCAACGACGCCCGGCGTGCGCGCAACGAATTCGGCTACCTGCGCATGTGGAGCATCCACCCCAACCAGATCGTGCCGATCGTCGAAGCCATGCGCCCCGACTTCTCGGAAGTGGAAAAAGCGGTCGCCATCGTTACCGCGGCACAGGACAAGGACTGGGCCCCGATCGCGCACGAAGGCCTGCTGCACGACCGAGCCTCGTACCGCTACTACTGGGAACTCCTCGCACGCGCCCACGCGACGGGAATGCCCCTGCCGGCCGAGGCACTGCAGCGCTTCTTCTGAAGGGCGAAGAATGGATCTCCAGGCACTGACCCGGGCGCTGATGGCGTTTCGCGACGAGCGCGACTGGGCGCAGTTCCACACCCTGCGCAACCTGATCGTCTCGCTCAACCTGGAAGCGTCTGAACTCCTCGAACTGACGCAATGGAAGGGCGACACGGAGATCGACACCATGTTGCGGGACGACGACAGGATGGAAGCGCTACGCGACGAATGCGCCGACGTCCTGCTCTACCTGCTGTTGATCGCCGAAAAGGCCGGAATCAATCTGATCGAGGCTGCGGAGCGCAAACTGGAAAAGAACGCGCTGAAATATCCGGCGGACAAGTGCTTCGGGTCGAGCGCGAAATACAACGAACTGCCGGAATGACTGCGGCTTTTCATCTCAGCCAACCACCCAGTTGCGCAGAAACCGCCCGGCCATGTGCGGAAATCCGCCACGGCCAGATCGCCGCCATTGAACCGGATGCCGCACTATACGAGCGAACCTCGTCGGCCTTCTCCAACCCGTTATAACGGTGTTTCTGCCGCTATGTTTGGCAGCATAGAGGTTCTCATCCACACGCTTGATCAACTCGACGATTTTTTCAGTGCCCGTAAATTCCGTAACGCCAACGCTGATCGTAGCGCGTCTATCTACTGCAAACTGGTGCTTTTCGACTAATGAACGGAATCTGATTCCAAGCGCCCTGGCTTCTTCCAGACGAGTCTCAGGACATAACACAAGAAACTCTTTTCCTCCCCACCTGCACGGAATTTCTGTCACGCGCAAATTAGCTCTGACTAACTGCGCGAGTTCTCTAAGTACGGCATCTCCAGTCGGGTGACCGTAGGTGTCGTTGATTTGTTTAAACCACTCAATGTCAAATAACAGAACCGAAAACACACTCTTGTATCGCACTGAGCGTTGAAGCTCTTGTTCGAGATCGGCATCCATCTTATGACGGCTGCACTCATCAACATCCAACATGATGGGTGTTTGATAAAATACCGTCAGGAAGAACCCTAGAGAAAAACATCACAGAACTGCCTGCCCGTGGCGAGCAACCAACAGCTTCAGAAACGACTCACTTTCATAACCACACTCACTTCAGGACTGCAACGGAGATCAGCGATGAACAACCCGCTGGACAACACAAACAAGATCCAGGTTGGTTCCCTCACCGACGAATGCTACAAACGGATCAAACAGGACATCCTGACAGGTAAACTAGGCTGGGGCGAACGCTTGAACGTGATCAATCTGGCCGAAACCTACGGCATTAGCCGTTCTCCGGTAATCAAGGCCATCGAGCGGCTGGCAATGGAGCAACTGGTGCAAATCATCCCCAATGTCGGCAGCTTTGTACGCATCCCGACCAAGGAGGATATCAAGGAGGTCACTGAAATCCGCCTGATGCTCGAGACCACGATGTGCCGGCTGGCATACGAGAAGAACAAGGGGAAGCTACTTGCTGATCTCGCCAACATCGACTCCATGATCGAGAAATCAGCCACCTCTGACAACAAGATCAGCTTCGAGGCATTCCTTGAATACGACCATGCTTTTCACTTGACGTTTCCCAAGCATGCAGATAACGGCCAAATGGCAGCGTATTACGACTCGATCCGGAACCAGATCGAACTGTTCCGTACGAAAACGTATTACAAGACTTATATCGACCTGGCGATCGACAGACATCATGGGATTATCAAGTCTCTTTCCGAAGGTCGGCTCGAAGATGCGGTGTGCATGCTCCAAACACACATTTCGGAAGTCGAACAAGAGATCATCGAATCGATCGATCGGAGCGATACGGTGAAAGATTACCAATAACGCTGCACGCCGCGCCCCCTACCCAGGGACGCACCATTTGTATTCTAGGATCTCGTTCTCAGCCTCTACAATGAGTTTCATGGGTATCGATAGCGCAGTATCAAGTTCCTGTGTCTTTTAAGGCGCGGTACAGAATTTCTGCGGTGTGCAGGGCCTTCCGGCTCGTACCATCCTTGATTTGATGGCGGCAACTGGTGCCCGAGGCGGCGATAATGGCCGTCTCGTCAAACGACCGCACCGCTGGAAACAGAACCTGCTCGCCAATGCGCATGGACAACGCGTAATGCTCCGCTTCGTAGCCAAACGCTCCGGCCATGCCACAGCATCCGCTGGGTATCTGCTTGACTTTGTAGTTGCGCGGCAGAGACAGGGCACGGACAACGAGGTCGCCCGAGGACAGGGATTTTTGGTGGCAATGCACGTGCACCATGACCTCGCGTGTCTCGTCGGTGAACATGTCGGCAGTGATGAATCCCAAATCCATCTCGCGGGTGATGAATTCTTCGAACATCAAACTGTTTCTGGCCAATTCCCGCGCCTGTCCCCGCAACGAGCTATCCACCAAATCGGGATATTCGTCCTTGAAACAGGCGATGGTCGAAGGCTCAACGGCAATCATCGGCGCATCTTCACTGATCTGGGAGGAAAAGGCGGCGACGTTCTCACGAGCGAACACGGCCGCTCGTTTCACGAACCCTTGGGAAATGGATGAACGCCCGCTTTCCATGTTGCGCAACAATACGACCTCATAGCCTAGGCGAGCTAGGAGACTGACCGCCGCCACACCGATGTGGACGTCGTTGAGGTCGGTAAATTCGTCACAAAAGAAATGTACCTTGCGCCGCGCGTTGGTCGGGGAAACATGGTTGGCGGCAAACCAGCGGGAAAAAGTCAGGCGACAGACTTCTGGAATGGATCGTGCTCTGGAGAACCCCACCAGCTGCTTGAAGGGAGAGGCTAGAAGCGGGATGGCCATAACCTTGTTAAACAAGGGAGCCACCGGTACGGCCAGCCGCATCAGCGAAGCGAAGTAGGCGATCAGCCGAACGCGCAAGCGGGGACGGTGGAGATCATAATAGTGTTGCATGAACTCCGCCTTCATCCGCGCCATGTCAACGCCGGCAGGACATTCGCTCTTGCAACCCTTGCAGGAAAGGCAGAGATCGAGAATATCCTTGATTTCCTGATGATCGAAACGGTTGGCTTTTTCCGATTTGGTCAGGAATTCGCGCAGAACGTTGGCCCGCGCGCGAGTGGAGTCTTGCTCCTCCCGCGTCGCCTGGTAGCTTGGACACATAAGGCCGGAGTTGATCTTCTTGCATTCGCCAATGCCGCTGCATCGTTCGATCGCGCTCATAAACCCCAGATCGCGCTCCCAATTGAAATAGGTATCTGGCTGAGGCGTCTCCACGCCGGGTGTGTAGCGCAGGGAGACGTCCATGGGCGGAGCGTCTACGATCTTGTTAGGATTGAAAATTCCGTCCTCATCGAAGGCGTGTTTGATTCGTTTGCACAGGGCATAGCTCTTCTCACCCAGTATTTGCGGCACGAACTCCGCACGCAGCCGTCCGTCTCCATGCTCTCCCGACAGCGAGCCTCGGTACTGCTTGACCAGCTTCGCGACATTCTCCAGCACACGACGTACGGAACCGATGCCTTCTCGGGTCTTGTGATTGACAAACAAGATGGTATGCAACTCGCCATCTCCCGCATGAGCCGAGTGGGTAAATTGGACACCTTCCCGGTGTAGCATCTGCTCAAGCTGGGACACGTAATCCGGCTGATCCTCGACATCTACTGCGCAGTCCTCAATCGCCTCGAAGGGCTTGATATCGCCAGGTTTCGAGCTGTTGATGCCGCCAAGGGAACGGCGCAGCGTCCAGATTTTTTCCACGTCGTCGCCGAGGAACAGTGGCCAACTGTAGCCCATGCCCAGCTCCTTGAGCTCAGCGGTCATCGCAGCAGCCTTGGTCTCAATTTCCTCACGACTGTTTTCTGAAAATTCGACAACAATAATTGATTCGGGCTCACCATCGATCCACTGGCTGCATCGAGCAACCGTGTTGAATTTATTGACCTTGTTGTTGGCTATGGCCTGCTGGACATGGAAGGAGCCGATCAGTTCGGCCGCCGTCGGTCCGTACCTCAAGGCCACCAAGGTGGCCTTGAGCGACTCGATGGAATCATGAAAGTGCATCGCCACACAGCCAACAATCGGCGGCAGCGGCTCCACCAGATTGAGCGTGGCCTCGGTCACAACACAGAGTGTGCCCTCCGATCCGGCAATAAGCTTGCACATATTGAAGTCCGGTCCGTCAGGCGTGAAGACGTTGGAGCGGAGAAGAAGGTCAAGCGCATAGCCATTGTTGCGGCGACGAATTGACGGCTTTGGATAGCCAGCCTCGATCTCTGCACGCACCTGAGGATCGCTCAACTCGTCGAACAGGGTCTGATAAAGTCGCCCCTCAAGAGAATCCACCTTTCTCCGCGCATGGAATTCGTTGCTGGACAGGGCTTTAAAATGGGCCAGACTGCCGTCCGCGAGCACAGCCCGGCAAGCGAGCAGGTGATCCCGAGTCGATCCCCAGACCAGCGAATGCATGCCGCACGAATTGTTTCCGATCATCCCACCGATGACCGCGCGGTCTGCCGTGCTAGTCTCCGGACCGAACAACAGGCCGTGTGGCGCAAGCCAATCGTTGAGGGATTTTCGGATGACGCTTGGCTCAACCGTGACCCACTTCTCCTGCTGGTTGAAGTCCAAGATGCGATCGAACTTGCGCATATCAAGAACCAGCCCCCGACCGACGACCTGACCAGCCAGGGAAGTGCCCGCCCCCCTCGGAATCACCGGCAGTCCATGAGCCTTGCAGAAACGCACGATAGCGACGATATCTTCCCTGTTGGCTGGTGTAACCACTCCCAGCGGGAATTCCTGATAGGCCGACGCGTCGCTAGCAAAGATGACGCGGCTTTTGTCGTCGGTGCGGACTACCCCCTCGATCATTCCGTCCAGTTCTTCGAGGAGGAAAGGCGTCTCTGTCGGAAATCCTGGCGGTTGCGGGATCATCTCGTTTGTTCCTTGTCTTGTATTTCTTGAACGTTCATCGGCTTGTCTCACCAGTGCTCCTCAGCGATAAAGAAGCTTGGGTAGCCACAAGATGATGTCGGGAAGAAAAACCATCAGAACCTGAACAAACAACATGCTGCCCACAAAGGGAAGAATAGATAGGGTCAGATCGATGAGTCTGGTACCGCTAATGGATTTCGCGATGAATGTATTCACGCCGACGGGTGGCGTGATGAGCCCAAGTTCCGTGCCAACCACCAGGATGATGCCGAAATGGTACGGATTGACTCCCAGTTTTACCAATACGGGCAGCAGGAGCGGTGTATAGATCAGGATCTGCGCAGTGGTGTCCATGAACATGCCGGTGATGGTAATCATCGCGACGAAGAAGAGCATGATCACTGTAGCGTTGTTGGTGATATGCAAGATCGCTTCAGCAATCTGGTTAGGGATTTGGGCGATGGTAAGGAAACGAGCAAAGGCCATGGCGAAGCCGAGGATGATCATTACCGACCCGGTTGTCATGGCCGAACGCACGGTGATCTCATAAAGATCCTTGATCGTCATGTCGCGATAAATGAACAAGCTGACGATTAGGGAGTAGATCACCGTGACGCACGCGGCCTCGGTCGGTGTAAAGACGCCCGAATAGATTCCACCCAATACGATGAATGGCATCAATAGCGCCCATTTTCCGGCCCAAGCGGTTTTCGCCACCCGTTGCCATGAGAAGGGCTGATCGGAACCATGGTAGCCGCGTTTCAGGGAAATGAAGACGGCGACAGAGATGAGTCCCGCGCCAATCAGTATTCCCGGCATGATGCCGGCCACGAACATCTGGCCGATCGAAAGATTGGCGCTGACCGCGTAGATGATCATCGGAATCGAGGGGGGGATCATGATTCCCAGTGATCCAGCGCATGCAGTGAGACCGCCCGAAAATTCCGCGCTGTAACCCCGCTTGATCATGGATGGAATCATCATCGTGCCAATGGCGGCGACGGTGGCCGGTGATGAACCGGAAATCGAGGCGAAAAACATGCACGCCAGCACATTGACCACCGCAAGGCCGCCCGTAACCCGGCCGACCAGACTGGAGGCAAAATCGACGAGCCGTTGCGACAGTCCGCCGACCTCCATGATGTATCCGGCCATGATGAACAGTGGAATGGCGAGAAAGACGAAACCGTCGAGCGCGGAAAAGGCGATTTGCGACAGAAAGTTTAAAGGAATATCACTGACGATCAGCGCAAGGCCGGTCGACACCCCGATGGTGATGGCGATCGGCATCCCCAGGAACAGCAGGCAGAAAAAGGACGCGAACATTACAGCGGTGCCGCTCATCTTGAACCCCTCTTCGTTTGTGTATTTCTAAATGTGTTCCCTCTTGGCCGCCCATAGCTGATGGCGAGTCCACATTCGCTGCACCAGGCGCAGAGTCATGAGTCCGAAGGTAAACGGAATGACGCTATAGACCCACCCGTAGGGCCAATCGAGCGCCGGTGTGGTCTTGCCGATTAGGATGGCATCTTTGGCAATTTCCACGGAGTACCAGCCGACCAGGAAGGTAAACGCGGTCCAGATAACGTCGATGCTCTGATTCAGAAGATATTTCGGCAGCCCTCGGATGAAGAGATCGATGATCTCCACTCGGACGTGCGCGCCCTTAACAATGCACAAGCTGCACGATATGTAGACGAGCAAGATGAAGTCGTAATTTGCCAACTCCTCTGTCCAGGCGAGGGAGAAATTGATGGCAAAGCGAAACAAGACCTGCATGAAACAAAGGATGACGAGTATCGAAAACAGGACGACGCTCACAACCTCCTCGAACTTCTCGGAGTGATGAAGTATTTTTCGCAACATGAATCTTGACCTCCCTTTGGCTGCCATCAGAGCCTCCGCAGTGATGCCTTAATCACTTGACGATGCTCTACCCTGTTGCTGTTTTTGCCCACAAGACCAGACAAAAATCCGGGCGAGGCAAGGACGGTTCTGTCCCGCTCCACGCCCGGTGGCAGGCCTTCAGACTACTTGGATACCTTCGCGATTTCCGCGATCAGCTCGGCGTACAGTTTTTCGGAAATTGCCTTGCCATGCTTTTCGATGACGGGGAGGGCCGCCGCGCGCATTTTGGCTCGGTTCTCAGGGGAAATTTCGGTATAGGTGATGCCGGTTTCGACCAGCTTGGCAAGAGCTTCCTTTTCGCTCTTGGCAGAGGCTTCATGCTCGTATTCGGCAAAGATGCGCGCCCCTTCGGACACAATGCTCTGCTCTTCCTTGCTCAAAGAGTCGTAAAAGCGTTTTCCGATGACGAGGACATCCCACGAATGCATGTGTCCGCTGTTGGACAGATGTTTCTGCACTTCGTAGAAACGGGATAACAAAATCGTCGCATAGGGATTCTCTTGGCCGTCAATGGTGCCGGTCTGAAGAGCGGAGAAAACCTCCCCGAAACCCATCGGAGTCGGGTTGGTGCCGAGCGCGCGGAACACGTCTAGAATGACAGGATTCTGCATGGTGCGGATTTTCAACCCCTTCAGATCCTCAAGCGATGTAATCGGCCGGACGCGGTTGGTCAGATGGCGCACGCCGAAATTTCCGACGGCCAGACCGTGGATACCGACCGGGTCGAGCATATCCAAAAGCTTGCGTGCCCACGGGCCGCGTGCGACTTCGGCAGAAACCTTATCGTTCGGGAAGACATAGGGCAGATCCGGCAGGCGGAATTCTTTGACGAAGTTACCTAGGACCGAAGGAGTCGGCACGTTCATATGAACGGTACCGAGTTTAATGGCCTCAAGTACTTCAAGATCGCTGCCAAGCATCGCGTTTGGGAAAATCTCGACCTTTATGCCCCCTTTCGTCTTGTCCTCTACGTATTCCTTGAACTTGCTTAGAGCCTTGTATTGGTAATGTTGCTCGGAAATGCCTGTGCCGACCTTGATGGTCTTGGCATCCGCCTGTCCGGCGAAAAAGACCGCTGTCGCGGCAACAAGCGTAAGCATTGCATGCGAAGTTTTTCTAAGAAACGTCATAATTCCCTCCATTTTGTCATAGTCCCGGGATGACTTCTTTTCCCGGTTGCGCATTACTCATAAAACCCGAATCATGATCTTTCCGCTACAGGACTTCCGTTCGATTAGCCCGGCATGGCGGCGCCATGATGCGCCGCCATGCCGGGGCTGTTGGCTATAACAATTCGGCGAGAAGTCTGTCGACTTTTTTCTTGTTGGCTACATCAAGCTCGCCAAGCGGATGGCGCGGCAGGCCGACGTCAAGCCCTTGGGCCGTCAGCGTGTATTTGCAGATTTCCTGCCAGTGCGGCACGCCGTTTTCCTTGTCATAGAAGAAATAGTCGATGTAAGGCTGCATCTTCGCCTGTTGCGCGCGCGCTTTATCAACATTTTTCTCGGTAATGCAGATGTCCATCAGCGTGCGGCAGGCCTTTGGCAAGACGGCCGGGAATCCGCTGAGCCAGCCATTCGCGCCGGCCAGCATGCCTTCCATAGCGGCATAGTCATGGCCGTAGAAGATGTCGAGATCGTCTCCGCAGTGGAAGCGCAACTCATGCACGCGGTTGGCATCGCCATGCGCAGCCTTGATGGCTTGGATCACGCCTTCGTCCTTCAGGGCCTTGACTTCGAGCGGGGTTAGCTCATAACCCGCGAACCACGGGTTGTTGTAGACCATGATGGGAATTTCCAGATTCGCGCGCAACTCACGGAAGTGGTTCAAGACGGCCTTTTTGTGAGGGTTCAGGTAGAACGGCAGAATGACCATCACACCGGCTGCGCCGTGTTCCTGGGCAAAGCGGCTCATCTCGATGGTAGCCTTGGTTGCATAAAAGCCCGTGCCGCAGTAAATCGGCACTTCACCGTCGATGAACTTGAGAACGTGGGCGATGATCTCCTTTTGCTCGTCCGGGTTCATGGCAATGTTTTCGCCAGTGCTACCGCAAATAGACAGGTTTTGAGCTCCCTGCTCAATCAACCAGCGCAGATATTTCTCCATTTTCGGCTTGCTGTAGCTCTGATCTTCGTTCCAGATCGTCATGCAGGCAGGCATCAGGCCGGAAGCATGTTTCATCGTTTCGTCTCCTTGGTTCATCTCTTCGTCTCATTGAATTTTCTGGGAGCCACCTCAGGTAGGCCATTCCTCTTGATCACTGGGCGCAAAGAGCCAACGACTTCATGGCCCATCAATCATTAAGGACAAACCAACAACAGGCGGAACCACCAGACCGTCTATGTAACATGATCATATGTAACATGATCAGATGCAACATGTTGGTAAATATAACACGGCAACCCGGAATGTCAACGTGCAACATGTTGGATGTCATCTATGCGGGTAGAAATCAGTGGGGTCGGTGAAATTGCTTCATTGGCCCACTCAAGTTGCCGGCAAGCGGGAGCAGAAAAAAATGAGAAAAGCGATGTGTTACCTAGCCGTATCAGTACCATGAAGATGGTGACTGCCTCCCTCCGAGGCGATGAGACACCAGCCGCTGTTTATCTCAGCGAATCGATGGCTACCGTTTGCACCGAATCCGGCACACACCTTTCAAAGGCGCGACTATGCGTCGCGACCGCATCTTTCTCAGGAGCTATACAGCCTCATCGAAGACATGCCTCCATCAACAGTAAGGACGGAGCCTACTGTGGATCGAGAGCGAGGGTCAGCCAAATAGAGCACTGCCCTTGCGACTTCATCAGCAGTCAACATGAATCCAGTCGGTTGCCGGTCGTTATAGACTTGCCGTTGTGCTTCTGGATTGCGCGACTTTCCGATCAATTCTCTGATTAGTGGCATATCAACTGTTCCGGGAGCAACACAGTTCACGCGGACACCTTCGTGCACAAGGTCGGCGGCCATGGCTCGCGACATCGCCTCAATGGCCCCTTTTGTTGCGGAATAGACCACACGCCGACGTAACCCAGTAGTCGCAGTGCAGGACGAAATATTAATAATTGCCGCATGTTCAGCAAGGCGCAAGTAAGGCAAAGCCGCTCGAGTTGCTCTCACATAACCAAGCACGTTTACGTCAATAACATTCTTCCAATCAGAAAGAGGGCCTTCTTCAACAGTAGCTGGATAACTGACTCCCGCGTTGTTCACCAGTATGTCAATGCGACCGTGTCCTTCTCCGATTGCTCGTATCGCTCTTTCTACTTGATCGTCAAACCTAACATCACACTCGTAGGATCCAACGCTGTCGGGGGCTCCACGCAAGCAACAATCGAGAATGGAGACTTTTGCTCCTTCTGCATCGAAACACTCAGCGATCGAGCGACCTATTCCGGAGGCTCCGCCTGTGACAACAACAACTCTTTCATGAAAAGGACTTTTTGACATGTCTGTTGCCCAATTCCGCGCTGATGACGCTCTTATCTTAACGGTATGCTACAAGGCCCTCAAACTGAGTCAGCCTGCGTATACGCTTTTCCGCTCAAGAAACTCTTTAGCCTCTCCCGAGTAGGCATTCCGCTTTGCGCCCCTTTTTGCAGAACAGAGAGAGCTCCCGCGCTACAGGCAAAAAATGCGAGTTCTGACAGATCTTTCCCCCAAAACGCGGCCAACGCCCCATTAAAGGTATCGCCGGCACCGGTAGTATCAACAGCCTCAACGGAAAATGCAGGCTGATGAACCAGATTTCCTTCAGCATCGGCAAACCATGCGCCTTCCGCGCCGTGTGTCATAAGAATTCGACGCGGATTTCTAATGAGAATTTCTTTCCAAGAGGCTAATGGTTGCCCGAAAACCAAGCCCAATTCATGCTCATTTGGCGTAAGCAATGTGATCTTCTCGAGCAGTGATCGGGGAAGATGACTCGCTGGTGCGGGATTTAGCAAAAATGGCTTACCGAATTCCGCGGCAATTTCCGCAGCAGCTTCCACTGTCGGTAATGGAATTTCAAGCTGACAAAGAACCACATCAGCCGTACGAAATGCTTCGCGCGTGGATTCAAGATGCGTTGGGGAAAGCATGTGATTCGCCCCCGGGATTACAACAATCGAATTTTCCGATTGATTTAGCGTGATCGTTGCAACGCCCGATGAAACACCTCGAGCGATCTGAATATACCGAGTATCAATACCCTCTTTCTGCAATATCGTGACAAGTTCAGTGCCAAATGGGTCGTCACCAACACAGCCGATCATCGTGACATTAGCCCCAAGACGTGCAGCTGCCACCGCCTGATTGGCACCCTTTCCTCCAGGGAAAGTACAAAACGAGCTACCGAGTACAGTTTCTCCAGGTGAAGGGAAACGCTCCGCATTGGACACCAAGTCCATATTGATACTTCCAACGACTAATACGTTCATTGTCGCTAACCTCGATTTCGGTTTAGGTTTTCTCCTATTCACGCTCACTTTCTCAGCGCCGGAGACGTTATGGGTGAACTAAACAAAATTCGTGTCCGATTTAAGCCCCGAACATCAAGTTGGGCAGCCACAGCACAAAAAAAGGCACATAAGTCAAAATGAAGAGGACTGTGACGAGAACCACGACATATGGAATAACTGCATTGGCGATTTTTTCAAAGGGAACTCGTGAAACAGCTGCCAAGACATACAGCACCATTCCAACCGGTGGTGTAAGCAAGCCGATCATCAAATTCAAAATCATGATGATTCCGAAATGAACTGGATCGACGCCAAAGCCGACAACCACTGGCAATAGAACCGGGGTCAGTATAGTTATTGCAGCGATCGTCTCCATGAAGCTTCCGGCGATCAGCAACAAGACGTTGATGACAAACAACGCGACATATTTGTTGGGGAATGACACAAGAAACAGTTCCGACAGTTTTTGTGGCATTTGTTCGCTCGCCAAAATCCACCCAAAGATTGCCGAGCTTGCAACAATGAACATGACTGAAATGGTGGTGTTCGCTGTCTCTCTTACGAATCCGATGAGCGCTTTTGGCGTTATCGATCTGTAAGCAAAACCCAGGAAGATCGAGTAGATGACTGTGATAAATGCTGCCTCGGTAGGAGTGAATACACCTGCGAGGATTCCGCCGATAATAATGACCGGCGTAACAAGGGGGAAAAATGCATACTTAAACGCTTGCCACAATTCATTTGTGGTGGGTTTGGGGTCCTTCGGGTACCCGCGCTTTTTAGCCTGGAGGTACACTAGTGCGCTGATAGCCGCGCCCATTATCACCCCAGGGATAAAGCCACCCGCGAAGAGTCGGCCAATCGAGACGCTGGCAACAACACCGAATAACACAGCCGGAACACTTGGCGGAATGATCGGTCCGATAGTCGATGATGCCCCTGTAACAGCCAAGCTAAAATCGTCATCGAACCCTCGGTCTTTCATTGCTTTAAGCTCAACAGCTCCAAGACCTGCCGCATCTGCGATGGCTGTGCCCGACATCCCCGCAAAAATAATGCTCGCTAGTATGTTGGCGTGACCTAACCCGCCGGTGATATGACCTACGCACTTGTTCGCGAAAAAAAACAAGCGCTCGGTAATGCCGGCCGTATTCATAATCGCGCCCGCCAGGATGAATCCGGGAACGGCAAGTAGCGGAAAAGAATCCGGGCCAGCTGCCATGCGCTGCACGGCAATGATGACCGGCATGTCATTGGCTACGAGATAAACGACCGAGCTTACGAAAAGAGAAAACGAGACAGGTGTTTTTAACACCATGAGCAGGATAAAGGTACCAAGCAAGATGCTCATTCGATCACTACCTCTCCATTTCTATGCTCAGTCCCCCTGACGACATGGACCGTGTCGATCACCAAGCGGACAACCAGAATTGCAACCCCGATGGGAATACATGCAAAAACAAGCCCCATAGATATCCCCATCGCTGACGAGCTGATCTGGCCTTGATTGGCGACGAATTTCAGTGAGTCTGGGATGATGTAGCTAAATGCGGCGATACAAATGCTGTTTGTTATTACTTGCGTTATTACCTTTGATTTTTTGGGGAAAAGCCTGACAACAGCTTCCATCTCGATGTGATAGTGGTGCTTCACCCCATAACCTGCGCCAATGAACGTTATCCACACGAAAAGATATCGGGCAGCTTCTTCACTCCAAGTAAGGGGCAAGTCCAACACAAATCGGCAAAAAACTTGAAGGGAGAGAATCAACGTCATAACGCAAAGCAGAAAAATGACGATGATTTCTTCAATTCGATCAATAACTCGCTTCATAGCCCCTCAAATTTTTTGCCGCGAAAGAAAAAATCCGCATTAATTGCTGACGACTGATGAGATAGCGCAGAGAGGCTATTTCACATTCTGGATTTTTTCATAGAGACCACTTCCCCATTGAGGCTCAAACTGCTCAATGACTACCTTGGCAGCCTCCTTAAATGCTCCATGATCAGGCTCAACTACCTCCATCCCCTTTCCTTTCAAAAACTCAATCTGATTCTTTTCGCTGGCAATGATCTCGTTATTCACGTTCACGATCATCTTGTTCAGAGAATCCGTCAGGATTTTCCGGAGATCAGCCGGCAGCGCCTTATATTTTTTCTCGGAGATCGCCATCGGTGCAGCCTGCGTAATCGCCCCCGAGAGGATCAAATACTTCTGAACTTCATAGAATTTCTGGCTAATGATGGTGGGAATTGGATTTTCCTGCCCATCAACGACTCCTTGTTGCAAGCTGAGATAGAGCTCAGAGAATGCCATCGGAACAGGACTCGCACCAAACGCCTTTGCAATCGCGACGTTCATCGGGGAGTCAATGACGCGGAACTTGAGCCCCTTCATATCCGCCGGGCTACGAACTGCCTTCTTGGCCGTAGTAATGTGCTTCTTGCCATAATAAAATGCATTGAGCACTCGGATGTTGGAACTCGTCGCGAGCGCATTCCACATCTCCTGTCCGACAGGGGACGCAACGGTTTTTAGGAGATGGTCAACATCCCGAAACACATACGGACCATCAAAAATGAAGATTGGCTTGTGACGCTTCGCAAGTTCCCCTGGGCCAATGATTGCCATATCGATGGTATCCATGCTGACGGCATCGCATGTATCTTTCTCGCTACCAAGTTGTCCTGACGGATAGTCTTTGATGACCAACCGACCTTGCGATAGTGTTTTTACCTCTTCGGCAAACTTCTTTATTGCTGGCGTATAAGGATGGTCGGCGTTGTATAAGTGGGCAAGCTTTAATGTAACAGCACTTGCCGCATTCACGGAAAACGCCGGAATCAAGCCTGCGAACAGGGATAAGACTACTGCCGATTTACGTAAAGAAATTCGTTGCATGGTTTTCCCCTTTTATAAATGACCCACCAAGATTCACAGCGTTAGGAATTGGAAGCCTCAATTTCTGGCACTTCCGGAATTTTCTTCTTCCTGAACCACATCGTGCTGCCGATCAATACAGCCCCCAGCGAAATAATTCCTAAAAATATAGGCCGCTGGAAGAACATTGTTATGTCGTTATCGTAGGTAAGGAGCCCTCTGCGGAGATTGGTCTCAATCATCGGCGCGAGGATTAATGCAAGCATTAACGGCGGGACAGGAAAGCCATAACGACGCATGAAATAGCCGACCACCCCCATTGCGATCATGACGTAAACATCGAAGAGACTATTGCTGATCGCAAATGTCCCAACGATACAGAACATGATGATGCAGGGATAAATAACTTCCATTGGCTGATTGACAAGGCGAATTATCGGTTTTGATAAAACAAGTCCCAACAGAAGCATTGCTACGCTTGCTACGGGAACAGCGGCGAACATGGACCACACCAAGTCGGGACTTTTTTGCATAAGCATTGGTCCAGGATCCAAGCCATGAATCATCAGAAAGCCAATTAACATGGCTGTTTGGCCATCGCCAGGGATCCCAAAAGTAGTCATCGGGATTAGAGCCCCTCCGACGTCTGCATTATTTGCCGCTTCTGATGCAGCAATCCCTTTGAGCTCTCCCTTGCCGAATTTATCGCCCTTTCCGGCCAAGCGAGTTGCAGTGTCATAACTGGCCCAGGACGCGATATCTGCGCCTGCTCCGGGCAAGGCGCCGACAACTGTGCCAATGCAGGATGAACGAATCATGGTGGGAAGCAAACGGAGCCACTCGCGTAATGAAACTCTGGATTTTGAGCTGAGCGTTTGAACCTGCGCCGTAAGTCTTGTGGTTCCGATAACATCAAATGTCTCGGCAAGGCCGTATAGCCCTATCAGAACTGCGATGTAAGAGAAGCCGCCAGAAAGGTGGGTTGTTTCTAACGTGAAGCGCGAATAACCCGAAATCGCGTCAATTCCGACCACGGAGAGCATAAATCCAAGCAACGCGGAAATGATTCCATTGAGCAGGAATTCTCCCGACACGGAAATTATTATGGCAAGCCCCAAAATCCCCAAGGCAAAATATTCGGGTGCTCCGAATTTCAATCCTATTGAGGCAATCATCGGCGCCATCGTCACAAGCACGATCCCGCTAAAAATTGTTCCAAAGGCCGATGCCCCTAGGGAGACAACCAATGCTTTCTGTCCTTCTCCTTGCTTGCATAAATAGAACCCATCGATGCAGGTAGCTGCGGACGCCGGTGTTCCGGGAATGTTCAGACTGACTGCTGCTATTGATCCACCAGCGATGCCACCAATGTAAATTCCCATCAGCATACAAATCGCGGGAATAGCCTCGAAGCCAAACGTTAGAGGCGCGAGAATAGCCATTGCCATTGTCGAAGTGAGTCCGGGCACTGACCCGACCACTAATCCTCCTAGCGTACCCAGAACAATCGCCAAGAAGTTCCAACCGTGGAATACTGCGACAAGCCCGTCAAAGATATTGTGCATATTTGACCGCCAATTAAATCGTATCTAAAGGCACTTTGAGAAGAATGAAGAACACGAGATACAAACCTGACGTTGTTAGTAGCGACAATATGATCGGCCGCCACAACCCAGAGAAGCCAAAAAGCAGCCCTAGCGCTGTTAGGAGTAGAAGTGTGGCCGGGACGAACCCGACCCAAGGCATTCCGAACAAATAAGCAAGTAACGCTGTGAGCAGAAGAACATGAACTCTCCCGAAGGACTGGGAGGAAGAGCGTCTAGTATTTTTTTGTTTGAAGTCCGTTACAACAAACCATGCTCCAAGAATCAAAACTGAAGCCGATATTAGTAACGGGAATAGGGATGGGCCCGGCTCACCATATCCTTCAGGGAAATTGACTGCACTATCAACCCCCATTGCCAGCGCCGCCAGCATGACAATTACAACAAATACACATCTCCCGCTGAGTCGCTGCATTTCACCCTCTCTTTTTCTATAAGAGGGAAGCGAAAAGTGACCGCTTCCCCCTTTATTCCTTCACAAGGCCGGGAATGCAACTACTACTTTTTAGACGCTTTGATTTCCGTTGCGAGAGCTTCGTAGAAAGGTGTCTCGCGTGCAACGAAGTCGGTAATATCTTTCGTATTCATATAACGAATGGTTAAACCTCGTCCATTCATAAAGTCCACAAATGATTTCTCCTGCATTCCCTTGGCAAAGGCATCATGCAGGGCACTCACCGCTGTATCAGGCGTTGCCGTTGGCGCACCTATTGCCCGCCATGTGCCTATGCTCAAATCAATGCCCTTTTCCTTAAGCGTAGGCACATCCGGGAATTTGGCTACCCGCTTGTCGGACATTACGGCGAGGATTCTAAGTTTCCCCGCTTCGACCTGAGAGGCCACTTCTGGAGGGCTAGCGACGAATGCTTCGATATGCCCGCCGAGCACCGCCTGAACCGTCGGTGCAGCACCGTCATAGGGAATTTGACGAAGCTCTATCCCCGCTTTCTTGGCAAATGCAGAAGCCGAAATATGCCAAATATTTCCGAAGCCAGAATTGCCTACACTGATTTTCCCAGGAGCTTTCTTGGCTGCTGCGATGAATTCATCAAGCGAGCCCAATTTTGATTCTGCAGAGACAACCAAGCATGCAGGATCTTCGTTGACAAGGATGATAGGCCTGAAGTCTTTTCCAGAGAACGGAGCCTTCTGGAAGATCGGAAGGGTGAAAATTTCTACTGTATAGGAATTGATATTCAGGCCGTTTGCCGGCTTAGACATCGCCTGCGAAAACCCGATAGTGCCTCCTGCGCCAGGTAGGTTGACAACCACAATGGTTTTTCCGAGGTGCTGTTTTGTCGCCTCGGCTAACGCGCGAAATGTGCTGTCTGTTCCACCTCCTGCCGCCACTGGAATAATGAAATTCACGTTTCCATCTGGAAGGGCAGCCGGCTGAGCGGTGGCGCTGGTGCTGACTGCGAGGGACAGCCCCATCGAGACCATCATTGCTGCAATAGCTGCTCTTTTTCCACTTTTATTCATCACATCCTCCTTGATCGAGTTCAACACGGAATCGCAGAAAACCTGCGATGCCATTTATACAATTGGCATTTATCGACACTATTCAGGCGCCTCTACAAGATCAGGGTAGACCTGATAGAGATAGCGTTGCAGAACCGCTCGATCCGCATCGGACATCGGCTTGGTCGGTAGTCTGGGCAGACCAAAATCTTCGCCCATCAAACGCAACGCTTCCTTAAACACCGCAAGCCAGTGCGGTGATGCGTTGTCGCCAACACGCTCGTACATGAAGTAGTAGGCAATCGGTTGCATCCGCGCCCAGATCTTTTGGGCTTTGATGAGATCTTTCTCAACCGTCGCCGCATTGAACAACTCAACGGCCAAGTCGGGAACAATATTCGGCAGCCCGGAAAGCCACCCGTCACCACCGACGCAGAACGCCTCCAACGGGGAATAGTCATGGCCGTAAAGGGCAGTCACCTGGTCACCGCAGAGATACTTGAGGTAATTGACCCGCATCGGATCGCCGTGCGCGGCCTTGATGGAATTGACGACCCCTTCATCAGCAAGTTGCTTGACAAGTGCCGGTGGCAACTCGAAGCCAGCAAACCAGGGATTGTTGTAGACCATGATGGGCTGTTTGATAGCCTTCGATACCGCCCGAAGATGATCGACCGCATCGGGGATCGTGGGCTTGTAATAGTAGGGCAGAAGCACCATCAGGCCGTCGCATCCTGCATCCATGGCACCTTGTGCGAGTTTGACGGCCAACTTGGTCGAATAATGGATGATGCCGGCGTAAACCGGAACCCGTCCGTTGGCTTGCTCGACTGTCGCCTTGATAACCTGAAGCCTCTCATCGTCGCTCATCGCAGCCCCCTCGCCGGTACTTCCGCAGGGGGAAAGGCCGTGGACGCCCTTCTTTATCAGCCATTCTGCATAGGCCTTCGTGCCCGCAATATCTACGCTTCCATCGTCTTGAAACACAGATAGCATTGCAGGGATGATGCCGCGAGGTTGCTTCATTTCACGATCTCCTTGGTGGTTAGAAGTTTAACATGATGCCCGTCGGATGCAACATGTTGGTAACTGTATCAGAAAAATATCGACAGTCAACATCCAACATGTTAGATTATGCAAAAATATCGTCTTATTGAGACAACACTAGTCACAGAAAGAATGAACTTGTGGTCCCGAAAACAGGTTTAGTACAGGATGGCCTTCTTTTGCCCCAACGCCTGGTGACACCATTTCCGGCAAGGGAGAGTTTTATGTCTGAACAGAAACAGGCTTCGAGCAAAATCACAATTGGCACATTGACCGACGAATGCTATAAACGCATCAAGCACGACATCCTCGTCGGGAACCTTGCCTGGGGCGAAAAACTAAACGTCATCAGTATCGCCGAACACTATGGAATAAGTCGCTCACCGGTTATCAAGGCGATCGACCGTTTGGCTATGGAGCAACTCGTTCGAATCATTCCGAACATCGGGAGCTTCGTGTTAATCCCGACAAAGGAAGATGTGAAAGAAGTTTTCGAGATTCGCATGATGCTTGAGACAACAATGTGTCGCCTCGCGTACCAGAAGCATAGGGATCGCCTTCTCGCGGCAATGCGCGAGACAGAAGAAATGCTCGACCGAAAAGAAAATATAAATTCAAAAAGTCAGTTTGAGTCTTTCCTGGAGTACGACAGATCTTTTCACTTGCTCTTTCCAAATTTCGCGGGCAACGAAAGGCTAAGCAACTATTACGACTCAATTCGAAACCAGGTAGAACTATTCAGAACACATACCTATTTCAAGTCCTACGTTGATCTTGCGCTCGATAGGCACGCAAATATTCTGGACCTACTCACGAACGACAAGTTGAACGATGGAATATCGTTGCTTGAGAAGCACATTGCAGAAGTTGAAGCTGAAATCCTTGAGTCAATCGAAAAAACCGGCGTCCCGACAGAATATAAATAAGGATTTAGCTCCACCTATCAGGCACAAGTGGCACCACGACTACAAGCCTCGAGGAACTCGAAATTCAAGCTGGCGCCGACGGTTCGACGCTCGCTTATGTGGAAGCAAGAACCTTCGGGTGACTGCTTCAGACCACCTCCTCTCTCGCAAAAACCAGCGGACAAGATCTTGCGACTCCACAAATAGCCACAGCTTTCTGAGTAGAGAGGTACAGTTCCTCTCGGCGAACCACAAAGGCCCGCCACGAGCCCGGTGTATGATCGATCGCCCGACCACCGCCTCTGCAAAACGGAGAACCCGATGTCCGATTTCTGCGATCACGACGCCCCCACGCCTGCCACGCTCGGCATCCCGCGCGCGAAACCATTTGACGCAATAGCGTTTGAAAAGGCCATCCTCGACCTCCTCGCCGCCTGCGGCATCGCGCCGGACAGCGCGCACATGGGCAAGACGGCTCAGCGCGTGCGTGAACTCTGGCAAAAGCGCCTGCTCGGGGGCTACGACATGGATCCGGCCGTCGCGCTGGGAGACGGCTTCGACGATCATCGCCGCGACATGGTGGTGGTGCGCGGCATCGCGATTCACGGTGTCTGCCCGCACCATCTCGTTCCCTTCCGCGGCGTCGCGCACGTCGCCTACCTGCCCGGCGGGCGGTTGCACGGCTTCGGGCGCATCGCCCGGCTGGTCGACACCATCGGCCATCGCTTCACCTACCAGGAATGGATGACCCGCGACATCGCCGAAGCACTGATGACGCACGGCAAGGCGCGCGGTGCGGCCTGCGTGATCGAGGCCGAACAGCTCTGCCTGTTGCTCGGCGAGGACCGCCGCGGCGACGAGCGCGTCGTCACGCAAGCATTCACCGGCGAATTCGAAACCTCCGAGCCGTTCCGCAACGAATTCCTGCGCGCCATCGGTAGCGGCCGACGGAGCGACTGAACTTCCCGGATCAGCTCATCAGCGCCAGAACGAACGGGGTCGTCACCGAGGCCAGCAGCGTCGACAACACCAGTGCGCTGGCCGTCGGCCCTTCCAGTGCCTTGAACTGGCGCGACATCAGATAGACGTTGGCACCGGTGGCCATGGACGAGAGCAGGACCACCACCTGCGTTTCCATTTTCGGCAATCCGAGCATCCAGGCCAGCCCCCAGACAATCAGCGGCAGGACGATCAACTTGATCGCACAAACGGCGAAGCTGACCCGCAGACCATCGCGAATACCATACTCGGCGAGCCCCATGCCGAGGGCAACCAGCGCCATCGTTGAACCGGACTGCCCGATCATGTTGATCGGCGAACTGATCGCTTCCGGCATGTTCCACCCGGACAGGCTGACCAGCGTACCGCCAAGAATGCCAACGACGATGGGATTGGTCAGAACGCCCTTCGCTGTCCGCGCAAACCCTTTGGCCGAGAAGCTGCCGTGCCGCGCCCACTCCACCGAGACGGTCACCAGCGTCCACAGGATCAGCGCGTTGAATACCAGCACGAGCGCCACGGACGGTACGGCCGCCTCGCCGAGCGAAACCTTGGCCAGCGGCAGGCCGAGCATGACGTTGTTGGAAAACACGCCACCCAGGGCAAAAACGGACTGCGAGACACCATCGAGTTTGAACACTTTCCACGACACCAGCCGCCCGATCAGAAAGACGATCAGGCACCCCCCGAAAAACGCGATCAGCAGGCGCGAATCAACCGGCGGCAGCTCACGCGATTTGCTCATCAGGCGGAACAGCATCGCCGGCAAAGCCAGGGTAAACACGAACCGTGTCAGCCCATCGGAAACTGACGTCGGCCAACCGGAGAGGCGCATTGCCAGGTAGCCGATCAGCACCAGCGAAAACAGAGGAAGGGCAAGCGAGAGTTGCTTCAGGAATACGTCCATCGGGATTCTTCGATAGTTTTTCAGAAGGGGAATAGCGGCGACGTCCGCGAACGGATGGCCTATAATCGCGCGTCGCAAAACCCGGCGCCGCCACCCGGCATTATTCCATGACCGCGCAGCCCTTTCGTTCCGTTTCGGGAAAAGATTTCACCCTGATTCACATCGATCGTTCCCTGATCGTCGTGGACAAGCCCACTCGCCTGCTCTCGGTACCGGGACGCGGCCCGGACAAGCAGGATTGCCTGATCACCCGCGTGCAGGTCGAATTTCCCGACGCCCTGATCGTCCATCGATTGGACTACGACACCTCCGGGCTCCTCGTTCTGGCCCGCGGCAAGGCGATGCACCGAGAACTGAGCATCCTTTTCCAGGAGCGTCGCGTGGAAAAGCGCTACGTCGCCGTAGTCGACGGGAAGCCCGAAAAGGAGTCCGGCGAAGTCGATCTGCCGTTGATCGTCGATTGGCCGAATCGTCCGCTACACAAGGTCGACTTCGAGATCGGCAAACCGTCGCTGACCCGTTTCCGGGTCACCGCGTACGACAGCGAACGGCACACCTCGCGGGTCGCTCTCGTTCCCGAAACGGGCCGCACCCACCAGTTGCGGGTACACATGCAGGCACTCGGCCACCCGATCCTCGGCGACCCCCTGTATGCCGACGAAAAAGCCAGGGAGAAGTCAGACAGGCTGCTGCTGCACGCCGAATACCTTTCTTTCGTGCATCCGGTAACAAAAAAAGCTCTGTGCTTTTCCTGCGACGCACCGTTCTGAATCTACACGGAGTCAATGTAAGCTGGTTTTTCTCCGGACGCGCTCGTTTTCTTCAACAAAAGACTTATGAAATAGCGCGTCAACAACGAGGGGGCAGTATTAACCGACGTCGCCATCTGGAGATCGATAGCGATAGACGGTTTCAACGGCTTGATTAGCAGCTGGCCCACAAAAGTATTCGCTATATACGGGGTGACGATACCCACACCGATGCCCGCCGCAACCAGTGCACAAACCGTGATTGATGACGTGGTTTGTACCGAAAAATAGTCGGGCATCCCATGTTTCAGAAGTTGTTCTTTGATTTTCATGCAAAGCTCATCGGTCTCACTGATCGAAAGAATCCTCTCCCCTTTGAGCATCGAAAGCTCAATCGTATCCGCGTCTTTCAATGGATGATTGAGTGGCAAGACGCAGACTGCCGGAGTCGTCTTGATCACCACGGGTTGAAAATCGCTGTGGTTGAATTCGCCGGTCGCGAGCGCCAGATCAATCAGATCCTGATTCAGGAAACCCTCCAGTTGATGGGTACTCATCGTCTGGATGCTGATATGCGTGTTGGGGTACTTTTTCAAGAACCCCCCGACAACCTCGGGTAACAACCCGATGCCCAAGGTCGGCGTGCAGCCAAGCCGCAACGTTTGCGTACCAGATTCACGCATGACCGCAACAATCGATTCAATCTTTTGCAGACCTGCAAAGTGCTGCTGGATGGCTTTGTACAAGAAGTTGCCCTCGCTGGTCGGCCTCAAACGCCCTTGGTGCAAATCAAACAGCGTGAGTTCTGTCGCACTCTGAAGTTCAGCAATACGACGGCTGATTGAGGGCTGCGTCGTGTTCAGCATGGCCGCGGCGCGGGTAGTCGTACCCGTTTGCATGACCGCCTTGAACGCTTCGATCTGCTGGAAATTAAGGTTTCTGGCCATATTGACTCTCCTTTGTGCCCGCTACTCAGGTATATCAATTTTGAATTGATATACAAAATAATAGCATTTGCCCGTATAGGAACTCGACACTAGAGTTGGCGCGTAAACATTCGAGCCACCTTTCAAAGCGATCCCGTAACAACCGGGTGGCTGAAGCCCGTAACGAACCACGTCCCGATGAAGCAGGAGTCCAGATGAGCACATCACCCATCGTCAAATCACCATGCCCGTGTCGCCGCCTTGGATCCGGAGCCGGGCATCATTTTTTTGGTTACTACAACAAAACAGTCTGGGACCGTAGCGGTCGCTACTTGCTCGCCAACCAGGTGGCGATGATGGATGCCAACCTGACTCCGGATCTTCCGGCGGAAGTGGGGTTCTTCGATCTCGAAAACGGCGACCGCTTCCATTGCCTCGACCGGACCACAGCCTGGAACTGGCAGATGGGTTGTCAACTGCAGTGGCTGGATGGCTCGCCACAGCGAGAAGTGATCTACAACTGCCGGACCGAGGACGAAAATTCCGTTTACCCGGGGTTCGGATCAACCGTATACAACATCGATACCGGCGTGAAAAGGGAACTGCCACTCCCGGTTTATGTGGTCTCGCCTGACAGCCGCTTCGCACTGTGCGTTGACTACAGTCGCTTGTACATCACCCACGAAACGATTGGCTATGCCGAAGACAATCCTCCGAGCCAAATGCCGAACGCGCCCGCCAACGATGGCATTCATTACATGGACATCGCCACAGGCCAGTCGCGGTTAATTACCAGCTATGCAGATCTGCGCAACTTCAAGCCGGTCAAATCCATGAACAAGGCCATCCACTGGGTCAGCCACATCGAGATCAACCCGACTTCTTCGCGCTTCCTGATGCTGCATCGCTGGACCGAGCGGGTCAAGGATGAAACCTGTTTCCTGCACCGCCTGATTACGGTCAATCCAGACGGAACCGACATGCGCCTGCTGGAGGATTCGGATCATCCCCTGCCCCAGTTAGAAGAGAATTTCGATCCGAATGCTGTTGGAACCTACGACTACGAAAAGTCTGAGTATCAGATATCCCACCCCATGTGGTGCGCCAAGGATCGCATCATTGTCTGGGGCCCCCACGCTGGAAGCATCCACTATCACCTATACACCGACGCTGACAACGGCGAGGTCGAAATAATCGGGAAGAACATATTGAATGAGAATGGACACATGTCCTTTTCGCCAACCAACCGTCGCTGGCTCCTGAGCGACACTTATCCGGATTCGGAAACGCACGAGCGTATCCTGTTCCTGTATGACACAGAAGCCAACCGACGTTATGACATTGGCAGTTTCTACGCAGATCCAGGCTTGAAAAAGGAGAACCGTTGCGATTTGCATCCACGCTGGAGCCGCGACGGGAAACAGATATGCATCGACTCGGTTCATGAATCGGAGCGCCAGATGTACCTCATCGACGTTTCAGGAATTACGGGTAATTGACTATCGCTTGGCTCGCCATCGCTAAACAGATGGCACGTGGCGTTGTTATTTGACGTGGAACTGCAGTTTCAACTTTCAGAGAGGCAAATATGAAAAAGTTTTCGAAAAACGCGACCATGATCGCAACGGCAGCGTTTCTGCTTGCGGGCGCAGTTGTTTCCGTGCATGCGCAGGCTGATTTTCCGACCAAACCCGTTGTGGCAACCGTGCCGTTCTCTCCAGGCGGGGGGAATGACATTTTGTTGCGACTGATCTCGAAACACGCCTCTTCGTTCCTTGGACAGACTCTGGTAGTGGAAAACAAGCCCGGAGCCGGCGGACAGATCGGCTGGACGGCCTTGGCAAAATCCCGCCCGGATGGCTACAGCATCGGCGCGACCAGCCTGCCCTCGATGGTGATCATCAAGGCCATGCGGCCCGAAACGCCTTTCGCCCTTGATGATTTCAAATACATCTGCAACATCCAGATCGACCCCATCGTCTGGCTCGTCAAGTCCGACAGTCGCTTCAAGACGGCGAACGATTTCGTCACACAGGCGTCCGACCCCCAGAAGAAAATCAATGTTGCCGGCGACGGCCCGCAGAGCAACGTCCAGCTTCAGCACCTGGCCGCGGCCAAGGTGTTGGGGCTATCCACCAACTACGTTTCCTTCAACGGTTCCGGACCGGCGATCACCGCGCTGCTCGGTGGCCAGGTCGAGATCGCTGCGGCGACGCTCAGCGCGGCCATGTCCAATATTGAAGCGGGAAAGATCAAGGCGCTGGTCGTTTTCAACGATGAGCCGTTGAGCGCAATCCCGGACGTTCCTACCGCATCGAAACTCTTCGGAAAGCCGATACCCTCGGTCGGCATGGCAATCCGCGGACTGGCAGCGCCCAAAGGAGTTTCCGACGACAAAATTGCGAAACTTGAGAGCGCCTTCCGGAAAGTCACCGAGTCCAAAGAGTTCCAGGCTGAAGCAAAGGGAATGGGCATCGTCGTCAAATTCATGGATTCCGCCCAGACGGAAGCACTCGTCAAGGAGTCGATCAAGGAAGTCGAGGCGCTCAAGGATCTGCTGAAATAATAAGTAGCGTATTCAGCGGTGGCCAATTCCGTCGCGGGAACGGCCACCGCTTTTTCAGGAAATGAATGTATGGCAAAGACATCCCGAACAAAAGAATGCGGTTTTGCGGCCGCCATGGTCCTGCTTTCCGCGGCATTCCTCATCCGCGCATTCATGTACCCGGCAGCATCCTCCCAGTTTCCGCGCTTTCTCATGCTGCTTCAGTTGATTTTCTCGGCAGTTCTCCTTGTCCTGTCGTTGCGTGTTCCGCAAGCGGCTGGTTCGGGAAGTTTCCGGCTCGCAGCCCTGTACCCCCCCATCAAGGTTTTCGTCGCTTCAGCGGCTTACGTGCTGGCCATCGGCTATCTCGGGTACTTCGCCGCGACGGCCCTGTTCCTTTGCGGCTCGATGTATTGGTATGGAAAACACGGTCCTCTCGTGCTGATCGGCGTTTCCGGCGGATTCATCCTGACGGTTTATGCCTTGTTCGTACTCTTCATCGGAGTGCGCCTGCCCGAAGGCCTGCTGATCTAGCTCACCCTCATTGCGAAAAGAAAAGACGACGATATGGAATCGATACTGAACGGGATCGCGCTGGGAGCGGTGCAGATGCTGGATCCCATCGCGCTTCTCCTGATAATTCTGGGAACCATCTTCGGGATCGTTATCGGCTCGTTACCCGGTCTCACCAGTACCATGGGCGTGGCGCTCCTCGTCCCGGTCACCTTCGGCATGACTCCCGTACAGGGGCTCTCGCTGCTTGGGGCGGTCTATTGCTCCTCGACCTACGCCGGCGCAATCAGCGCGATACTGATCAATATTCCCGGCACGCCGTCCAACTGCAGCACCTTGCTCGACGGTTTCCCGATGACCAAAAAAGGCCAGGCCGGGCTTGCCATCGCGCTCGCGACGGCGGCATCGGCCATCGGCGGTTTCGTCAGCAACTTCGCGCTGCTTTTCATGGCCCCGCCGCTGGCAGAACTGGCGCTGCAATTCGGATCCCAGGAGTATTTCCTGCTGGCGCTCTTTGGCGTCTCCGTCATCGCCTCGCTTTCCGAGCACAACCTGCTCAAGGGATTTATCTCGGGCGTATTCGGCTTGTTCCTCGCGGTCGTGGGCATGCACCCGATGACCGGCGATATCCGCTTCGCCATGGGCATTCCCGAACTTTTCAACGGCATTCCCCTGGTGGTTGCGCTCATCGGACTCTATTCCTTGCCGGAGGTTGTCGAGAACATTTCAGGTACGGTGCATCAGGAGGCCGCCGTTCATGAAGTCAAAGGCATATTCGGACGAATGATGGAGGTCTTCAAGTACAAGATGCTGATGCTGCGGGCCACCCTCATCGGTCTCATCGTCGGCGTCGTTCCCGGGGCAGGGTCAAGCATCGCCGGATTCATTGCCTACGACGACGCCAAGAGAAATTCGAAAACTCCGGAAACGTTCGGAACGGGCAATCCCGAAGGTCTCGTTGCTTCGGAAACTGCCAACAACGCGGTGGTGGGAGGATCTCTGATTCCCGCGCTGACACTGGGCATTCCAGGCAATGCGGTGTCCGCGGTCATGCTCGGCGGGCTGATGATCCACGGACTGAAACCGGGACCCGGGCTGTTCACCGACAATGCCGGCATCACCTACGGCTTCATCATCAGCATGTTCCTCGCGAATCTGGTGTTTGTGCCCGCCGGCCTTGCCGTGGCCCGCTACGGGGTCAGCTTCATCAAGACCCCCGCCACGATCCTCGGCCCGCTCATCATTGCGCTTGGCGTCATCGGCGCATATGCACTCAATATGTCGCTGCTTGATGTATGGATCATGCTGGTCATCGGCCTGCTTGGTTACGTAATGAAACAGTTCGACGTCCCCAGGGAACCCTTGGTGCTTGGACTCGTTCTTGGCACCATGGCGGAGGGGGAACTCGCCAGATCACTGGCGCTCGTACAGGACAACGTCCCCGCATTGATCGGCAGCATGTTCACGCGGCCATTGTCGTTGATCATCATCGGGCTTACCGCCATTTCGGTCTTCCAGGGACTACGCTCCCAGTTCCGGAAGAAAAAGATCGATATCTGAAAAGGGTAATACTTCGATTGGCATATGGGGGATGTCACTATGGACAGCCCCCAGCCACACTACCCCACATGCGGGTCGGTAACGGGGGTTGGAGTAGTTGAGATCACAAACGGAAGTACCCTCCTGCCTTGATCACGCGAGCTTAGCGGAATCGTTCCCGCTCGCCCTGCTCGGTAGCACCTTCTATCCGGTTCTTGTTCATCGGCTCGCAGTTTCGCTCCACACTTCCTCCCCACACTCGGTCCCCCTCATGCAGTTGCGCCTCGTTCGCTGAGATCAACTCACGGTGGGACTTGCACTGACAACCGTGAGCCCGTGCCAGGCGGGCACAAAAAACCCTCGAAGCCAGAAGCTACGAGGGTTTAATGGATACTGCCGAACTGCTTTGGATTGGTATTTGGTGTGCTGACGGGTTCAAACCAAGGCTTAAACCCCTTGCAAACACTAAAACACAGTGAATTCAATAACAGAGATACCGTCAAAAATACCGTCATCCGTTGCGCGCTGCACTACAGAATGACGTGACGCATCGCCAAAGACGCGCATTCTATCGCAGACAGTCACGATCGTCACCTGTTAGTCGTGATTCGTGTTTCCCACCTTCCTTTCTGGCGATACGCCTCAAGATCGACAACAGCCAACTCCGGTACCTTCTTGTAATCCACGCCCCCCTGTTTCCAGAAGCGCGTGACCGAGACGCCGAAGCCAGCTTCACTCGGATGGCTGACGAGATTGAGTAAAGCCGTCTTGGCCGTATCCAACTGCTCCGCTAATCGATCCACGTCAGATTTCAGCTTCACATAGGTCTCGGCAGCCGTCTTCCATGCCGGATCAGATCGCTGTACCTTATCCCGCTCCGTCAGCGCCGGCGGCGTATCTGTTTCGATACAGCGCATGAAATCCTCCCACGCCGTATGAATCTCCCGCCAGCGTTCCGGTTGCGGTGTAACGTCGAGCAAGATGCCCTCGCTACCGTCGAAAACATACATATGAGCGAGTGCGGCCCCCGACACCATCAGCTGATGCTCGATCTGCCAGCCATAATGCTCCGGCACGTTGCCCTGCTCCACCGCCTGCCACAGCGTCGAGTCGCACCCCTTCGCCGGGCATTTGATCTCCACGATCAGCTGCCCATCGAAGGTCAGCCCGTCGAGGCTGGCCGAGTAACTGCCGTCGACCAGCACCAGCGGCTGCATGACGTTGCCGGTGAGTGCTTCATATGCGCTGCGTGCCTGCGGCTCCAGCGCCGATCCCCGGGCCATCGCCGCATTCACATCCGGCGTTTTACGCCCAGTGCGCAGTTCCCATAGCTGGTACGGCGTCTGCCAGGGCGAGACGCCCATCACCGCCGCCGTTTCGCTGGCATTGCGGTACTGCGCACGGTGCGCATGCCATTCCGGGGTGCCTTGCACCAGTTTCACGATCGTCGCGCTCATTACGCCGCCCTCCGCTTGGATTCCAGTGCCTTGATCACGCGGTTCACTTCGGCCTTGGGAATCGTGTCCAGCGACTCAAATCCGAAATACGCCAGCAGTTGATCGGTATCGGTGTGCGTTTCAGAAATCAGCTTCATGACGAAGCGCAACTGCGCGTCGGTCAGCCATTCGCTGCGCGGCGGATCGAACGGATCAGGAACACGACCGGGTAAGGCGGTGACCTTGGACGGCGTCGAGCGCCTGCCTCTCGGTGGATTTGCCGGTTCTTCTACTGGCGCAGACTCCTCGCCCTCCGGGAGGTCGGGCAAATCCTCTCCGGCGTAGATCGACAAGCCCAGTCCGTGCAGGGCAATGGCCTTGACCAGACAGCGCTGGATGCTGGTATTGATATCGAACGGTGTCGGTGCCAGGATCGGGCGGTTCTTGTTGTCCAGTACCGGATGGACCTGACTCAGGGTCACGCCCTGCACCGTCACGGCTACCTCGACGAAGAAACCCAGTTCGCTCGAAAGATAGGGAAGTCCGTCGAAGCGTCGCACTTCCCAGTACGCGCCCGGATCGGCCAGGCGCAGCTGGGCCACGGCAAACGGCCAGGACAGATAAGAAAACTGCCCCTTCTTCTCGACGAATTTCGCTACATCGATCTGGAACATGGATCGGAAGGTGTTATTTTGCTCAGACATGATGAACTCCTTGAAAGATGCTGCTGAAAACGACAAAGCCCGAGACGGCAGAACCGTTCGGGCTTTGTCAGGGGAAGCCGGCTCAATGGCGCCAGCGAGGGAGATGCGACGTTGTCAGTTTCTCGACCACACAATGTCGCCAAACAGTCTTGTGGTTATTGATTTCTCTCCCTTGCCAAAAAAGGAGGCAGGGGAAATTAGCGGTTGTCGCACCAAGGACTTGGCGTCTCAGCACACCGGCTGTCCACAGACTTATCCCCAACATCAGGGGAGAATCAGGCCGCCAGGGGCATAGCATCCTCGGGCGCGATCAGGCCGGCCTGTTCGAGCAGATAATCCGCCGCCTTCTGGGCCTGCGCTGCCGCCACGAAGACGGCCCGCTTATCGCGCTGCAGGACTTCCAGCCACGACGCGATGTAACTGGCATGTTGCAGTCGGCCGTCGAGTCGACAGTGCGCGGCAAGGAAAGCCGCACCCATCTCGGCAACCAGTTCTTCCATGGCATAGGCGGCCTCGCCGAAACGCCGGCCAAGCTTCCTGCCCAGACGAGTGGGATTTCCGGTCCAGTGGCACAGCTCATGCAGCGCGGTCCCGTAATAGGCGGCAGCATCGGCAAAGTGCTCGCGAGACGGCAGATAGATCAGGTCATTGGGCGGCGAATAGAAGGCCCGGAAGCCCTGATGACGGATTTCCGCGCCGGACAGGGTCATGATGCGCTCCGGCAACTCTTCGCTATTCCAGGTGCCATCGGTGGAGAAAACGCGGTATTCGTCGGGCAGAGCCTCGACCTGATCGAGGTTAAAGACGGTAAAGACCTTGAGCAGCGGGATATACCGCCTTTCCGGCTCCTGCCCGTCGATCAGCGGCTCCGCTTCGGCCTTCTCGACCAGACGTGACTCGTAATAGATGATCAGCGCGCCATGTTCGCCCTTGCGGACATGAGCGCCCAACCGGTGAGCCTGACGAAACGTCAGCCACTGGTTGGTGCTGTAACCGTGCCCAAAGGATTCCATGCCGAGCAAGACCTGGTTGATGCCCCGGTACGGGCGTTGCGATAAGGCATTACGCGGTACGGGATCGGCGTCGCCCGACCACGGACGCACCCAGGGAACGGTGCCATCTTCCAGTTCGGCGATGAGTTTGTCGGTAACGGTCTGATAAATGTCGTTCATGAGGGTTCTCCAGAAAATGAAAGGCCCCGGCCGGAAGTCACTCGGACCGGGGCAATAAACAAGGGAATCAAGGGCAAGAACACCCGCGTTCTAGCGCAGCAGGCGCAGGCTGTAGCGCAGGATCAGGCGCAGGCCTTGCCGCCCGGCTTCCCCGGTGGCCGCGGAAAGAAACAGCCAACGAAGTGAATCCCGGTTACGCGTCAGACGTCGAGACGGAGCCGTCCGGGATAGTAGGTGTCGCCATCGACATAGCCAATCAGGCGCTTGAGGCCCGAGGTGGCCAGGCTGGTGAGCAGGCCGGCCACCGTCGCCGCCATCACCCCGCTGAATGTCCCCCAGTGGATCAGCAGGGTAATCAGCGAGACGGCTACATCCAGCGCCAAGTCGTGCTTCAGCACCCGCAGCATCGTCCGGCGTGGCAGCTTGGCCAGTATCAGCGCGATACCAAGAAAGATCGTAAATCCTGTCGAGAGCATGAGCGTCTTCCTTCACGACTTTGGGGAGGCGGATTCCTCCCACGCTGAACGGATGTCAGCGGCAGCGACAGTGAGGATCTGGGGGACATCCTTGGCGTGGGCGGCGATCTCGCGCACTACACGGAAGACGGACAACGCCGCGGCTTTTACGGGACGATCGTCCGCCGACGAACAGGAAGGCAGTGAAACCGGATGGGTCTTGATGGACATGAAAATTCTCCTTGCGATGGTTGGAAAAAACCGGCGTCGCGACGTGATTCACGGGCGCCGAGCAAGATCAGGACGTTCCCCGATCTCGCTCAAGAGAAAGGAATGCGCTGGCCGAAGGCCAGGGCTATCTCCCAACTCGCATGGAGTAAAGGTTGCGCCATCGGAGGTTCTGCGATGGCGCGACTGCCAGTGTGAAAATGAAAGGGGAAACAAACCAACCCAGGCGGGAACCTGGGACTCCGACCGGAAAACAGCGATCAAATCCGAACCGGGGGGTGGCTTCTGGAGACGGGGGGAGGGGATGGCGAGCGGGTAATGGCAGTTGGTATTGCCGTATTGCTTGCTCCTCGCGCGCCCTAGACAATCGTTGGGTTTTACTCGTGTGTGTTCAACTGATTTTCAAAATTCATGACGTTAGCGATTGGAATCGAGATTGTCAGCATCCCCCCTGCGACGAGTTCCCACCCCCCGGAATTCTGGTGGACGAGGCGCGCAAGCGAGTTCTCATTGTCGAAACCGGACGAAACCATGAAGCTATAGTGTTTGAATTTAAGCGGGACAAGAATCCCAAGCAGTTCAATTTCATTGCCTCCGAGACTCTTGCCCAAGAACTCATCCCCCCAGTAGAGCCGCAAGCTGGAAAAAGGTCCGACAGATTTTTCTGCCAAGCGATAACGGCCGTTGCCGAGTTTGACAAGTTCGACGGGCTCGTCAACTTTGCAAGCGAGCTTTTCGATAGCCAATTTCCCTGATTCGTCCCAGTAAGGGCCGATACCATCCTGATCAGCCGGGAAGCTCAAAGAATAAACTTGGGCATTCTCGAGATTCTTGTAAAAGTCACTCTCCATCATGGTCTCTGTATTGCGCTAGAGGAGATCACATTCATCAAAATCTTCGAATTGCGGGACTTTCCTCACGCGGTGACGCGTTAAGCGCAACGCATTGAAGAAGTCAATGAAAAAGTCCTGAGGAATTTCTGCGAAGCAACGCGTCAACGCTTCAGCTGCTTCGCAGGCATCAGCTGGTAAATCGGCATTTTCTGGCCCCCTGAGTTGGTCGATGTCCCAAGAAGGATTGGTTCCCTCTGAACGACAGACTATCGATGCCGTACCAATACGCCGTCCACTTTGTCGATCCCGTACGGAGTAAGCACGCGTGCCTCCGTATTGGCAATCGTTGTCGTAGGCATCAATGCAATGTCGCATGATCCGGGCTTCAATCTGCAATGCGGAACGACTTGTTAACGCCTGAAAGCGAAATGCCCCCCATTCGAGTGATCGGACAAACGGGGGCCATTCATCGCGCTGGTATTCGTTCGGATTGAATTCAAGTTGCCACTCTTCATATAACCGGTGGATTGCTGACCAGCCTGCCTTGAGTTGCCCTGATTCCAAACGTTTATACGAATCCGAATCAAAATACCACCGGGCGACAGGAATGATTTCGTCCCAGATAAATGCTTCCATATCGTGCCCGCAATACACCGCCGCCATGCAGGCTTTCCATGCGGCTCGGAAGAACAGCGGTGGCATATGCCCGAATCCGTTACCGGGAAACCGCCAGTGATGCATGGATTCAGCTAGAGCAGGAGGCGGCGGCACGTCCATTTCGCATTGTTGCAGAATACGCAGCCAGATCACGGCATAGATGGCGTTGTTGCTGGTGACGAACGGTTGAATCCACAGGATGCGCAAGGGCTGGAACAAATCGTCGCCGTAGTCGAGGTACAGACGCCAGCCTCTGGCATTGATTCCTCGGCGAGCAAGCTCCGTTTTTATTTCGCCAAGGTCGTACCCGTTTTTGGTGGGCCACAAACCTAACCAGCAGGGGAGTTCATCGTGGCGAACGAAAACGGGCATGGCTAAAACGGAATGTCGCCTGGATCAAAAGGGGTAGATTTGACACCGAGTTTGTTGCGCTGCTGGTGTGGTGACTCGCCGTATTCTTCGCTGGTGGTTTCCGGCATTGATTTCGTTGCGCCCGACTGACTACCGCCAAGCATCTTCATGTCATTCGCTTCGATCTCGGTCGTATAGCGCTCTTTGCCTTCCTTGTCCTGCCATTTACGCGTACGGATTCGCCCTTCAATGTATACGCTCGATCCTTTGCGCAAGTACTCTTGGGAAATCTCGGCTAGTCGGCGGTAGAGGACGACACGATGCCATTCGGTCGTTTCACGCATTTCCCCCGAGGACTTGTCTTTCCATTTTTCGGTTGTAGCCAGTCGGAGATTGCAGATGGCGTCGCCCGAAGGGGCGTAGCGGACCTCGGGGTCCGCACCGAGGTTGCCGATGAGTATGATTTTGTTGATTGAGGCCATTGCTAACGAACCGTATAAATGAGACTTCGCGTCGATTTATATTTACCATTTAATTGGCAAATTTAAGAGCTGGTGAGGTTCGGATTGACCTGCTCCCCGCCAGCCGTACCAATCTAAAGTAGAGAAGTCCGTCAAACCATGGAGAATGACGGACATGAAGAAGAGCAGATTCACGGAAGAACAAATCATTGGTTTCCTCAAACAGGCGGAAGCCGGGATGCCAATCAAGGAACTGTGCCGCACTGGCGGGTTCAGTGATGCCACCTTCTACAAGTGGCGGGCCAAGTATGGCGGCATGGAAGCAACCGATGCCAAGCGGCTCAAGGAATTGGAAAGTGAGAACGCCAAGCTCAAGAAGCTTCTCGCGGAGGCGCATCTGGATATTCACGCGTTGAAAGAGGTTTTCGGGGTA